>NZ_LOHE01000028.1 GCF_001559865.1 Abyssisolibacter fermentans | reverse complement strand
ACAGTAAATTAACGCTATCTATTGTGTTTTAAGAGTTGACAGAAATAAAAAAATAGATGTATAATCAAGTATATACTGGCATATATATGAATATACTAAACTTGGAAAATATGGGATTAGAAATAATTTGTTTTTATGTTATAGACTTATAAAATTAAATAATCTATATTTTTGTCGTCAGTGATAATGTGGAGGTGGCAGAATGGCCCAAACAAAAAGGATTATGATAAGTTTACCTGATTCTTTGTTAAAGGAGATAGATGGAATTGTTTATATTGAAAAGAAGAATAGAAGTCAATTTATTAGAGAGGCCATGAGGTTATATATTAGAGAAAGAAAAAAAATGCAAATAAGAGAAAGTTTGAAAGTTGGTTATGAAGAAATGGGTGAATTGAACTCATTAATTTCTGAAATAGGTTTACAGAATGATACAAATGAACTGATTAAGTATGAAGCCAGATTGACAGGATGTGAATAATTTGATTGTTAAAAGAGGAGATATTCTTTATGCAGATTTAAGCCCTGTTATTGGTTCCGAGCAAGGCGGTGTTAGACCGGTACTTGTTATTCAGAATAATGTTGGTAATAAATATAGTCCAACAATTATAGTTGCTGCAATTACATCACAAATTAATAAAGCAAAGCTTCCAACCCATATTGAGATTAAAGCCTTTGAATATGGCTTAACTAAGGACTCAGTAGTTTTAATGGAACAGATAAGAACTATTGATAAAAAAAGATTAAGAGAAAAAATAGGTCATTTTGATGATGATATGATGATTAAAGTAAATGAATGTCTAAAAATTAGTCTAGGATTGGTGGATTTTTAAAAAAAAGCTTGGGAAAACCAGGCTTATATTTTTAAGCAGAGAACCCAAATCTACGATTTGGTGTGAATCGCTTACTTCTAGGAACGAAGTGAGTAGAAGTTACTGATTGAAGGATTAATATTATGACTAATAAAAATGTTAAAATTGTAATAATCAATAAGTTTGGCACAGATTAAGAAAGCAGCGAACCCAAATCTATGATTTGGTGTAAGTCGCTTACTCCTAGGAACGAAGTGAGTAGGAGTTACAGTTTGAAAGAACAATGAAATGACAAATAAAAAGTTAAATTTACAAAATAGATAATATAAAATTAAGTAAGGCACAGATTGAGAAAGCAGAGAACCCAAATCTATTTGATTTGGTGTGAATCGCTTACTCATGCGAAGGTACTGAGCAGGAGTTACAGTTTGAAGGATTAAAGACATGACTAATAAAAAAGTAAAAATTGCAAATAGATAGTATTAAAACTAAGCAAGGCACAGAATAAGAAAACATAGAACCAAAATCTATGGTTTTAAGTTGAGAACGGGAATTTATGATTATGTGATTTACTTGCTCCTAGAATGAAAATGAATATGAGCTAAAACTCAAACTTACTCCAATAGTAAGAGATTGCTATAAAAAATATATTGAGTAAATATCGTGACAAATGATAAAATAAGAGAATAAGATTGAGAGGAGATTTAAATTTTGAGAAAGAGATTACATATTTTAATAGTAATTATAGCGATTATAGTCATGAGTAGTATAGCATTTTGTGAACCTGGCTCTCAAGAAGATCCATTAGTAACCTTAAGCTATGTTCAAAAGAGAATTGAACAAGTGAAATTTTACCTTGATGAAAAATTAAATCCAGCTATAGAAACTAGTAATAACAATGCTACTCAAATACAAACCTTAGTAGAAGAAAATAAACAGTTAAAAGAAAAAATTGCCAATTTACAATCTTCAGGGTCTGCGGCATTAGATGTAGTTGAGCTAAAAGATGGACAAACACTAATATGTAATGCGGGAACAGAGATAATACTAAGAGGTGGAAGTGCTACAGCTATTGCAAGTGATTTAGGTGGATTATCTGATACTACAGCAGGTGAAGATATTCAAATGAATCAAAAAATACCTAATAATCATTTATTAATAGTTCCCAGAAGTGATGGAAGAGGAGTACTTGTACCTAAATATGCTATTTTTATGGTTAGAGGTAGCTACGAAGTTAGATAGATATTAAAGCTGTAAAACGGTAATAAAAATAGTTTTACAGCTTTTCTAATGCATAGGATTTTAAAACTATGGATAAGTTATAATATCCGTTATGTTGATGAAAAATTCAATTTAAAATAACTAATGATAGTAGATTTTTTTCTAAATTAATTGTTATTAAAACAAGAGTTTGTACATAATACATAATGACTGTAAATAAATTCTATTGTTTGAGGTAATAATTTAAGATGATTATGTAATTTGTGTATATAGAAATCATATAGTAGATGTGGTATAATTATTGAGATAACCTGAGCATGGAAGGAGGGTGGCTCTTAACGAGCAAATAAACTATGAAAATACTTCATTTGATAAGTGGAGGAGACACGGGAGGAGCTAAAACTCATGTGTTATCCTTAGTAAAAGAGTTAAATAAGTATGTTGAGGCAAAGATAGTATGCTTTTTAGAAGATACTTTTTATACTGAAGGTAAAGCATTAGGTATAAATATACAAGTAATAAAACAAAAAAAGAGATACGATCTATCAGTTGTTAAAAAGCTTATAAATATTATTGAAAATGAAGGTTATGATATTATTCATTGTCATGGTGCAAGAGCAAATTTTATAGCTATGCTATTGAAGCTATATATAAAAAAGCCAATGGTTACTACTATACATAGTGATTATAAGCTTGATTTTAAAGATAATGTGTACAAGCGATTAATATATACTTTTTTAAATAAAACAGCATTAAAATGTTTTAATTATTATATAGCAGTTTCAAGTAGTTTTAAAAATATGCTTTGTGAAAGAGGATTTAAAGCTAACAAAATTTTTATTGTATATAATGGTATAGATTTTGAAAATACATTTGACATAATACCAAAAAACAAATTTTTGGAAAAATATAGGGTGGACTATAAAAATGAAAAAATAGTAGGAATAGCAGCTAGACTTGATACAAATAAAGATATTATTACATTATTGAATGCAGCAAAAATTGTGTTAGACGAAAGAAAAGATGTTATATTTTTAATAGCTGGTGAAGGAGATGAATGTAAAAGACTTAAAGATCATTCGACTAAATTAGGCATTGATCATAATACTAAGTTTTTAGGTTTTGTTAATCAGCCTTATTCGTTTTTTAACGTATTAGATATAAATGTTTTAACATCAAAGAGTGAAAGTTTTCCTTATGTAATATTAGAAGGAGCTAAGTTAAAGAAACCAATAGTCAGTACAAATGTCGGAGGACTTGAAGATTTAGTAGACAATGGAATCAATGGTTATCTTTTTGAAGTTGGAAATAGTCAAATGTTAGCTGATTATTTAAAAGAAATGTTAAATAATGATGAAAAAACATCTGAAATGGGAAATAATCTTTATGAAATAGTTAAAAATCAATTCTCACTTAATAAAATGGCATTAGATCATTGCAAAATATATGAGGATATTATTAAACCCTGATTATTCATATAACTTTGAATAATATGTTGTAAGCTTCTAAATTAGAAGATTTTAGTAAATTTGAAGGCATACCGAATTGGTATCGAAAATTTAATGGATATCTTGTAATCAGAAGTACCTCATTAATGAATCTCCTATTCAGTACTTCATAGGAGTAAGCGATTCACACCAAATCCAGATTTGGGTTCACTGCTCATAATTTTCTTTGAATAATCTGGGTTGAAATTAAAAAAGAATAAGTAATCAAGGAGGATAAAAATGAAGATAATAGATAATAAGGGCAAGTTGTTTGGCTTAATAAACGTTATAGATTTGTTAGTATTGTTAATTATAGTATTAGCAGTAGGTGGAGTAGGATATAAACTGAAAAACAGACCAACTTCTTTAGGGGGAAGTAACACGCAAAAAGTAACTTTATCAGTTGAAGTAAGTGGAGTTAGACAAGCAACTGTAGATGGAATGCAAGAAGAAGATAAATTATTCCATTACGATAGAGGAAACTATTTTGGACAGATAAAAAAAATAGAAGTTCTTCCATATAAAGAAGCAGTAGCAACTTCTGAAGGAAAAGTTGTACTTGCAGATGTGCCTGAAAAATTCAATGTTTTCTTGGAAGTAGAATCAGATGCAGCTATTAGTGATTCATTAGTTGTAGTTGGAGGAGAGCATACAAGAATCGGTTCTCAGTTTAGATTGAAAAATAAAAAAATAGCTGTGTTTGGTACAGTATTAAAAATAGACGAAAATAATAAATAGGGGCTGGTAAAATTGTATAATAGTTATACAATTAATCTTCTGGTTAAAACAAAGGATGTATTTGCAAGCTTATACAAATACAGTATTTTGAAATTAGTAGTAGATAAGATAGTATTATGGCTTAAAAAAGGATGTAAAGGCTCGAAAGTTTGTAATTTTTTCACAAATGAAAATAGTATTATAAAAAATAGCTATATATATTTATTGTATAAGAAAATAGTAGATTTTATAAATAAGCTATTATTTAAGTTGAAAAGAAAAGTAAACAGTTGTGTAAAGGGTAGTTATATATTAAATGTACTCAAGAAAGATATGAATACTGATAATGCTTTGTATATAATTATAATAGGTTTTAATGTTACATTATTATCATTAAGGTTTTTTAACATAATATCTTTGAGGATAGTAAGTATATCAATGTTAGCTTTTATAACATTTTTTAGTCTTTTTTTATATATTAACAATGCAAAAACAATAGAGATGCTAAAAAATAGTTGGATAATAAATACTATTATATCTGTATTTACACTTGATGATGGAGGGGAAGAATGGTGGTAAATGAAATGAATTTAAAAAAAATAATACTACCATTGCTTATAGGAGTGATATGTGCATTTTTATATGTGTATTTAGATAATAAAATGTTTATAGCAATGATTGGTGGTATAGCTCTAATATGTATGTCATTGTACAATGTTAATATTGGAATAGGAGTTGCTCTTTTTACATTTCCATTCGTAACAAAATCACAGGCACTATTGTTATTAGCTTTTATAGCAGTAATATTCGCATTTGACAGGATGTTTATTAATAACCATAGAATAAGAAAAAGTCATATGGATATTCCAATATTGCTATTTATTATGATGATTATAATATCAACATTATTATCAACTGATATAAATGGAAGTATAAGAGATTTAGCTATACATATTATATCAATATGCTTTATGTTTACTATGATTAATTCAATAAAAAATAAACAAGAACTAAATATATTAATTACAATATTTATTATGTCAGCAGTATTAGTTTCTATATATGGTCTATATCAATACAAGATTGGAATAAAAGCTGATAGTGCTTGGGTAGATGTAGCAAATAATCCAGACTTAAAAACTAGAGTATACTCGATATTTGGTAACCCAAATATTTTAGCTGAATATTTAATTATGGCGTTACCATTTTCAGTAGCATTATTTTGGTCGAGTAAAAATATGCTTAAAAAAGCAACTTTTTTAGTGACTACATTGATATTGACAATAACTCTTGTACTTACCTTTTCCAGAGGTGGATGGCTTGGATTTGCATTTGGATTATTTATATTTATAATAATAGTAGAGAAAAGATTGTTACTAGCAGCAATACCGGTAGGTATATTATCAATATTTTTAATGCCAGCGTCTATATTTCACAGACTTATGACAATAACAAACCTTAGTGATTCTTCAAATGCATATAGAATAAAGGTTTGGTCAATAACATTGGATATTATTAGAGATAATTGGCTTACAGGAGTAGGTTTTGGATATCTGCCATTTAAAAGTACATTTGTTAAATATATAAGAACTATGAATGTATATCATTCACATAATATGTATCTTGAAACATTTTCGGAAATGGGCATATTAGGAATTTTGTCACTTATTTTTTTAATATTTATAGTATTTAAATATTCGATTATTGCTATAAAGAAGAGTGATGCTTATATTTCTACATTAGGAGCAGGTGCTTTAGCTGCTTTTGCCAGTATATTATTTCATGGATTATTTGAAAATGTTTTATATTTACCTAGAATTATAATAACATTTTGGATAGTAATAGGATTTATACTTACTATACAGAAGTTAGCTAATTTAGAAGGAAATAAGGGTATCTAATGAAGGTTTGTTTTAAGGGAAGCCTTATTTGTTTGATAAATATTATTAAAGGAGTATCCATATGAATAAAGGGAAAAAAATACTTATTTCTGGATATTATGGCTTTAAAAATAGCGGAGATGATGCTATATTAAAAGCAATCGTTAATGAGTTTAAAAAAATAGATAATACGTTAGAGTTAACCGTGCTTTCAAAAGATCCCCAAAATACTACAGAGTTATATGGTATTAGAGCTGTTGATAGGTTCAGTATTAATAGTATTTTCAGGGAAATAAAGAATAGTGATTTGTTGATTAGCGGTGGTGGTAGTCTTATTCAGGATATTACAAGTACTAAATCAATACTCTATTATTTATCATTACTTAAGCTTGCAAAACTGATGAATAAACCAGTTATGGTTTATGCGAATGGTATAGGTCCTATAATAAAGGGAGTAAATAGAATGTTATCAAAGAATGTATTAAATACAGTTGATATGATAACACTAAGGGATTATGATTCATTGAATACATTAAAAGATTTAAATGTAAAAAACAACAATATCCATGTAACCGCTGATCCTGTTTATGCATTAAAAGAAGTTGATGATAATAGAATAAACCAAATACTGAAATTGGAAGGAATCGACAGAAGCAAAAAGATTATAGGCTTATCGCTAAGAAAGTGGAAAAATTACAATAATGCAGAAGAATTCGCAAAAACAGTAGATTATATAAATGATAATTATGATGTAGAGGTTTTATTAATACCTATGCATTTTCCTATTGATTTGAGTTTTTGTAAAGACATAAAAAATCATACTAAAACAAAGTGCTATATTTTAGAGCATGAATACAGTGTAGAAGAAATAATGGGAATTATAAAAAAGCTTGAACTAATAATAGCAATGAGATTACATTCTTTAATATATGCAGCAACACAGACAACACCAATGATTGCAGTCGCATATGATCCGAAAGTTGAAGGCTTTATGAATAATATTGGACTAACCTACAAAATAGATATACAAAATATGAATTATACAGAGCTAGCAGCTTTGTTTGATGATGTTTGGAATAATAAAAAAGAGATAAGATGTCAATTAGAAAAACACAGAGAAGAGTTTAGAAAAAAATCACACATGAATGTTGAGTTTGCTATGAGCTTATTGAAATGAGGTTGATTAAATGAACAATGTAATAAAAATTATGGGTGTTGCAGTAAATAATACTACACTAGTTGATGCTGTAAAAACAGTTGAAAAAGCTTTGGAAAATAACAATCAAATGTCTATTTACACTCCTAACACTGAAATTGTTATGGAGGCTAGAAGTGACAATACTTTATGTAACATGATAAACAGAGGAGATTTAATCATACCAGATGGAGTAGGTTTAATATATGCATCAAAAATAAAGAAAAAACCGTTAAAAGAAAGAGTAACAGGAGTTGATTTATCAACAAAATTACTAAGTTTATGTGATAAAAAAGGTTATTCATTATATATATTAGGAGGAAAAGAAGGAACAGCTCAAAGAGCAGTTGATAATATAATGAAAAAATATACCAATATAAAGATAGCGGGTATTCATAACGGATATTTCAAAGGAACACATATAGGTTATGAAGGACATGATGAAGAAAAGGCTGTAATTGAGGATATTAACAATTCTGGCGCAGAAGTATTATTTGTATGTTTAGGGGCACCAAAACAAGAATTGTGGATAGACAAAAATAGAGATAAATTAAATTGCAAAGTAATGATAGGAAATGGTGGTACAGTAGACATATTAGCAGGAGATGTAAAGAGAGCACCATTAATATACCAAAAACTTGGCTTAGAATGGCTTCATAGATTGATAAAACAGCCATCTAGGATAAAAAGACAAATGGCATTACCTAAATTTGTATTGTTGTTGTTATTTTCTAGAGAGAAATTAGTTGAATAATAAGTCAAACAACAATAAATCAAGTATACTATGTTTTTAGTGAAAATAATGAAAACTTAGTTATAAACTTTTACATTCAGGGAGGTATATTAATGAATCTAGTGGAAAACAAATGGTTTAAGCTTATTGGAAGTTATGTTTTTGTTACATTGGGAACATTATTATTAGCACTGTCATTAAATATTTTTCTAGAGCCAAATACTATAGCACCAGGAGGTGTAACTGGTTTTGCAGTAGTAATGAAAAAATTATTTGGCATAGAAGTATACATTATGAATTTAGCTATTAATGTACCTTTGTTTATAGTTGGTGTCATGGTATTAGGTAAAGTATTTGGAGCAAAAACGCTTTATGCAACAATAACATTATCAGTATTTTTAAAAATGCTACCTCATACTAACGCTACTAATGATATTTTGTTAGCGTCAATATTTGGAGGTGTTTTAGCAGGAATAGGAATAGGATTAGTCTTTAAAGCAGGAGGTACAACAGGAGGCACTGATTTAGCGGGTGCAATACTTAATAAATTTTTTCCTAGATTTAGTATAGCTAAATTAATGATGAGTATTGATATATGTGTAGTTATATTTGCAGGGTTAGTTTCAAAAAAAATCGAAATATCTCTGTACTCAATATTAACACTATATATAAGTGTTAAAGTTATTGATCAAATATTAGAAGGTATGGGTTATGCAAAATCATTCTTTATAATATCACAAAAACCAGATGAAATTGGTATGACAATAATAAAAGAGCTAAATAGAGGAGTTACAGTATTTAAGGGAAAAGGAATGTATACCGGCTCAAATAAAGATATTCTATATTGTGTAGTTAATAGAGCTCAGATAGTGAAACTTAAAAAATTAGTATATAAAATTGATAAAAAAGCTTTTGTAATAGTTAATGATGCAAATGAAGTACTAGGAGAAGGCTTTAAAAGAATAAATATGCAATAAAATTATATAGATTTGTATATAACAAAAGAAGGAGGAACAAAATGTTAAAAGAAAAAGCAAATGTAATCAGAAGAGATATAATTGAAATGCTTTATGAATCTAAATCCGGACATCCAGGAGGTTCTTTGTCAGCATGTGATATAGTAACAGCGTTATATTTTAAGGAAATGAACATTGATCCTAAAAATCCAAAATGGGAAGAAAGAGATAGATTTGTATTATCAAAAGGTCATGCAGCACCTGTTTTATATGCAGCTTTAGCTGAAAAAGGCTATTTTGATAAATCAGAACTATTAAAACTTAGAAAAACAGGTGCAATGCTTCAGGGTCATCCAGACATGAAAGGTACACCGGGAGTAGATATGTCAACAGGTTCATTAGGTCAAGGAATTGCAGCAGCTAATGGAATGGCTCTTGCCGCTAAACTTCAAGATAAGAGTTATAGAGTGTATACTATATTAGGTGATGGTGAGGTACAAGAAGGTATCGTTTGGGAAGCAGCAATGTTTTCAGCTCACTATAAATTAGACAATTTAACAGCTTTCGTAGATTTCAATGGATTACAAATAGATGGGAAAAATGAAGATGTTATGGGAATAAATCCTTTGGATAAAAAGTTTGAAGCTTTTGGATGGAATGTAATAAAAATAGATGGTCATGATTTTGATCAAATAATAGATGCTATAGAGCAGAGTAAAAATACTAAAGGAAAACCAACTATTATCATAGCTAAAACAATTAAGGGAAAAGGAGTTTCCTTTATGGAAGATCAAGCTGGATGGCATGGTAAAGCACCTAGCCAAGAAGAAACAGAAATAGCATTAAAAGAACTTGGAGGTGTAAAATAATGAAGAAGATTGCTACAAGAGAAGCATATGGTGAGGCGTTAGCTGAGTTAGCTAAAATCAATGATAAAGTTGTTGTATTAGATGCAGATTTATCAAAATCTACAAAAACAGCATCTTTCAAGGAAGTTTGTAAAGAAAGATTTATAAATGTTGGTATAGCAGAACAAAATATGGTTGCAACAGCAGCTGGTTTAGCTGCAGCCGGTATGATACCTTTTGCTAGTTCATTTGCAATATTTGCATCAGGTAGAGCATTTGAGATAGTAAGAAATTCAGTTGCTTATCCTAAATTAAATGTAAAAATAGCAGCAACACATGCTGGTTTAACAGTAGGAGAAGATGGAGCAACTCATCAAGCTATAGAAGATATAAGTATAATGAGATCTATTCCGAATATGACAGTAATAAATCCTGCTGATGGAGTAGAAGCAAAGGCAGCAATATTAAAAATAGCAGAATACAATGGACCAGCTTATATAAGATTAGGAAGAAGTAAGGTTCCTGTAATATTTGATGAAGATACTTACGAATTTGAGATTGGAAAAGGAATACAGTTATCAGAAGGAAACGATGTATCAATTATTGCAACTGGTATAATGGTTTCTGAGGCTCTTAAAGCTAAAGATATATTAGAGAAAGAAAACATAAAAGCTAGAGTAATAAATATACACACTATAAAACCAATTGACGAAGACATTATAATAAAAGCAGCAAAAGAAACAGGAGCAATAGTTACAGCTGAAGAACATAGCATTATAGGTGGATTAGGAAGTGCAGTAGCTGAGGTTGTTTCAGAAAAAGCACCAGCTCTCATGAAGAGAATAGGTGTTAATGATACATTTGGAGAATCAGGAGATGGAAGTGAGTTGTTAGCTAAATATGGTTTAACAGCTGAGGATATTGCAAAAGCTGCTAGAGAAATAATAGCTAATAAATAAAAATAAATTAAGAATATTGTTAATCAAAAAGGATTAGATTCAGTTTTATGAAGCTAATCCTTTTTAAATTCATTTTTTTCTCACATTCATAAAAAATAAACATACATTAAAGTAGGTAATAATGTTTATTTTTATAAAGAAGGTGGCGAAAATGTTCTTATATCCTAATAGAATTTATATAGTTCAGCCCAATGATACTTTATATGAAACAGCAAAAAGATTTAATACGTCAGTAAAAAATATAATGGCAGCAAACTATTTATCATCTCCTTTATTGATGATAGGACAAAGATTAATAATACCAACATCTAATATATATATAGTCAAACCAGGAGATACCTTGTATAAAATAGCAGAAAAATTTGGTACTAGCATAAAAAAAATAATGTCATTAAATAAATTAAAATCACCGATTTTGACGATAGGTCAACAACTCCAAATACCATTTCAAGATATATATATAGTGAAGCCAGGTGATACCTTATATTTAATAGCTAAAAAATTTAATACTACTATAGAAAATATAGTAAAATTAAATGAACTATCATCACCGCAACTTATGGTTGGACAGAAGTTAAAAATACCACGTTATTCAGAGGTAGTTGTTGATGTAGATATTTCAAATATTCGTCAGGGCCGAGGATTAAACTATAAAATTATTGACACAATGACTAAAGGTGCAAAGCTTCCATCTTTAGCATATTCAAATAAATGGTATAAGGTTAGATTATATAATGGAAAAGAAGGATGGATATCAGAAAACAATGTAAAGAGCAATGTATATGGAGGAGATAAACCCCTAACTTATAATTTAGGTTTCTATACTTTAGAAGAAGGTCCTAAATTACCTAGTTCATATAATTCATTTGTAGAAAATACTGACTCTATATCTGAAACAGGATTATTTATGTTTAGACTAGATGAGGATAATCCAACAGAGATAGAGAAGTTCGGAGAGTTTACCAAAGAATACGTTGAGGATGTAATAAATAAAGGGCATCAAAATAATGTAAGAGTTTTAGCAGTAGTTCATAACTTGTTATACGATGGAGGAACTAAAGTAGCTAAAGATTTAGTATCAGAAATGCTTTCAACAAACGTAAATAGACAGAGATTTATACAAAATATAATTGAATTAATAGAAGGTTATGGATTTGATGGTGTAAATATAGATATCGAAGACGTATATCAAAAAGATAGTGAGAAACTATCAAGTTTCTATAAAGAGCTTGGTGAAGAATTGGAAAAAAGAGGATATTATTTTTCGGCTTCAATACCATCAAGAGTTAGTGACAAACCATTTAATCCATTTTCAGATCCATTTAACTATTCAGCCATAGGCGATGCAGTAGAAGAATTTGTAGTAATGCTTTATAATGAGCATGGATGGCCGGGAAGTGGTCCAGGACCTGTAGTTTCAATAGGATGGATGGAAAGAGTATTGAATTATACTATAACAAAAATGCCTAAAGAAAAGATTGTGGCTGCTGTTTCTGTATTTGGTTTTGATTTTAACTTAACAACTGGAAAAAACACGTATGTAACATACGAAATGGCTATGGATCTGGCAAAAAAATATAATAAAGAAGTAATTTTTGACGAAGAAACTAAAACACCAATGTTTTCTTATGTAGATGAAAAAGGTGATAAGCATGAAGTTTGGTTTGAGAATAAATATAGCATTTTGGCTAAAATAGAGCTGGCGCACAATATGGGTATAAAAGGTGTAGCTTTATGGAGACTCGGTATGGAAGACCAATCACTTTGGAAGATGCTGCAAGAAGATGTTGTTGTTGTAAGATAAATAATTTATGAAAAGGCTATCTCAAAGATTTTTTAGTTAATTAAATCGGTTGAGATAGCCTTTTGTATTTTGAGAATTTGCAGTATAAGTATTGTACAAATATTTTCATATAATTAAATATATAATCATAAAAGCACATGTACTAGAATAAAAATACAATAGATATAGTAAATGGGGGGATTACATGAAAAAGTATTTAATATTAGGTATAGTTGTTGCAATTATTATGGGAGTAATATTTGTACCAAGATTCATTCTTAATAAAGATGATAGTAACGTGAAATTTGATATTCTGAAAGAAGAAGAAATTCCACAACAGATAATGAATATATTGCCGAAATACATAGCTAAAGAAAGAGCACTTTCTTGTAGGATAGATGATAATGTATACGTAATAGTTACAAGAGGAGAAAAGAAGTCTTCAGGATACACTGTAAGCATAGATAAAATTACTCAAGAGAAAATTGACGATAAAACAGTTATGACAGTATATGCTTTGTATTCAGACCCTGGTGTTAATCAAGTTGTTAATCCAGTTATTACTTATCCATATGTAGTAGCTAAGACTAATTTATCAGAACTTCCAAATAAGATTAAATTGCAAGTAGAATATAAACGTTAGAAAATTGCCTCTTGAATGAGGCTTTTTTTATGTGTAATAAAATTAATAGCTTAAATCTAGAAACTATCTATATAAAAGAAATCGTAGACTTTAATAAAAGACTGTTATACTAAAGAGGAAATTATAAAAAGATATAGAATATAAATTTCATAATACTATTTATAACAAGGCGCAAAATATACCCCACATCTATAGGTGGCAGGTATCGATTATGTGTATATCTCCCGCCTTGTTGAAACGGTGTGTTGTAATTACTACGTAATTACTTCCGTTGTTATAAAAGAATATAATTTTATATTGTGATAAAAAACCTAAAAGTTGAGGTGATATTTTGTATAAAGTACCTTCTTCTCAATTAATAAACAAATGTGATGATTCAATCTTTGATTTTAATACAACTGATGAGATAATAGCATGTAAGGAATTAATTGGACAAGAAAGAGCACAAAAAGCTATGAATTTTGGACTATCAATAAAAAGAAAAGGCTACAATATTTATGTATCTGGAATAAATGGAAGTGGTAGAAGTAGTTATTCAGTATCATTAGCTGAGAAATTATCGGGTAGTATGAATATACCAAGCGATTGGTGTTATGTATATAATTTCAAAAAACCAAATAAACCAAAAGTTCTTAAACTTAAAAGTGGTAATGGTGCAGTTTTTAAGAAGGAATTAGAAAATTTTATATTCAAATTAAGACTAGATATTCCTAAAATTTTCAATTCAAAAGAATATGAAGAAAGAAAAAATGACATATATGATACATATAAGAGTAAAATTGACGAAGTGGTGAATGAGCTTAATTTAAATGCTGTTGACTATAATTTTCAATTTACACTTGCAGAAGATGGTTTAATCCCTATACCTATGTCATTACATCATCTAAAAAAAATAGAAGAAATATCATCTGAATTAAATGCAGAAATTCAAAAAACGATGAGAAAAATTAGGACTGTAGAGACACAACTAGTAAATAGAATAAAACAATTAGACGGAAAAGTGGCATTTGATTTAGTAGATATTTATATAAAAATACTATTAGATAGATTTAAAGGTAATTGTGATGTAGTAAGTTTTTTAGATGAAGTTGAAGATGATATAGTCAAAAATTATAAAGAATTTTTAAATAAAGATGATACAAATATATCATTAATAAATGGTTTTATGAAAAGGTATGAAGTGAATCTTTTTATTGATAATAACCATATAAATGGAGCACCAGTTATAAAAGATGTAAATCCTACTTATTATAATTTGCTTGGCAAGGTTGAATATGTGAGCGAAATGGGTGTCCTAAAAACTGACCATACGAAAATAAAAGCAGGGTCAATACATGAAAGTAATGGGGGATTTTTAATATTAAATGCTAAAAGTTTGTTAGATAATTATAAAGCATGGGAAGGACTCAAAAGAGCTTTGATGTCTGAAACTATAACAGTTGAAAATATAGATGAAAATAATAATGTAGCAGAAATTATTAAACCACAGCCAATTCCATTAGATTTAAAAATTATTATAATAGGTGATGACGATACATATCAATTATTATGTAAATATGATGATGATTTTGGCAAACTATTTAAGATTAAAGCAGATTTTAATTATGAAATGGATAGAACAAAAGAAAATATTAAAAAGGTTTCAATATTTGTTGCAAACCAGTGTAAAGAAAAAGGGTTAAATTCATTTGATAAAGGTGCAGTTGCCAAAATAATAGATTGTAGTTCTAGATTGGTAGAATCAAAATATAAATTATCATGTTGTTTTAATGATTTACTTGAAATATTATATGAAGCTGAAGCAGTTGCAAAATTAGATAATAAATGTGTAGTTACACAAAAACATGTAGAAGATGCAATAAAAGAAAAGCAAAACAGAGAAAATCAGTATGAAGAGATTATAAAAGAATTAATATTAAAAGGCAGTATACTTATAGAGACAAAAGGTAGTGTAGTTGGACAGATAAATGGATTGTCAGTTATAGAATCGGGAAAATATTTATTCGGTAGACCTAATAAAATAACAGTATCAACATTTGTAGGCAAAGAAGGAGTAATAAATATAGAACGTGAAGTAGAACAAAGTGGTAATATTTACGATAAAGGTGTTTATATAATTATAGGATATTTAGGTGGTAAGTATGCTCAAAAAAGACCTTTATCATTAAATGCTAGTATAACACTTGAACAATCTTATGACTATATTGATGGGGATAGTGCATCTAGTACAGAATTATATGCGCTGTTGTCAAGTTTGTCAGGTTTGCCAATAAAACAAGCAATAGCAGTGACTGGCTCAGTAAATCAAAAAGGAATCATACAACCTATAGGAGGAGTAAATGAAAAAATAGAAGGATACTATGACTTATGCAAGAGCAAAGGTTTTAGTGGAAATGAAGGTGTAATAATACCTAGTCAAAATATAAACAATTTAATGTTAAAGGATGAAATAATAGAAGCTGTAGATAGAAATATATTTGCAATTTACGCAGTAAATAATATAGATGAAGGCATAGAAATTTTAACAGGAGTAAAAGCTGGAACTAAAGATGAAAAAGGAAATTATCCACTAGGAACAGTACATTACTTAGTACAGAAAAAAATGGAGAATTATGCATTATCAAATAAAGATTATGAATAATGGAAACATAAAATGAATACAATTAATATATAACATACTAAAAACTAAATAATATTAAAGGGAAATACAGAAAAAAGTAGAAATAATCAATTAAAGGTGATTAATTCTATTTTTTTTTGTACTATTTAGTATTATAATTATATTATGGGGAGTTTATGTTAACAAGATGATTTATAATATTCATAGAAATAACAATAAATAAGAAAATTCACGAACTATTAAACAAAATTCAGTTTATTAAAAGATTCTTATAATTTTCTAATTTTATACTTATTTGATTATAAAGCTACTAATATAGATAAATAGTTTTAATGTTTGATATGTTAAATAAATTTATGTAGAAAAAATCATATGTATAAATGTTTATGATGTATTCTAGGACAGGCTAATTGTAAATAAAGAACCTTAATAATTTTTAAATTTAAAACAAATTTTGGTTTTAGATAGTTTGTCGTTTAATACACTGAATAGGAATAAATACAAAATGTTGAATTCATAGATTGTAGCTGTGCATAGAACAGGAGTGGTGGAATGATTGATTTTATTAATGTAACAAAGCAGTATAGTAATGGAGTTAAAGCTTTAGGCGATATCAACATTCACATTGAAAAAGGTGAATTTGTTTTTCTAGTAGGTACAAGTGGTGCTGGAAAATCTACATTTATAAAACTTCTATTAAAAGAAGAAGAACCAACTAAAGGGAAAATATTTTTCAATGATAATGATATAACAAAAGTTAGAAATAGGCACGTACCTATTATTAGGAGAGGAATGGGGGTAGTTTTTCAAGATTTTAGATTATTAAATAATAAGACAGTATTTGAAAATGTAGCATTTGCTATGGAGATAATAGGAGGAACATCTAAAGAAATAAGAAGAAGAGTACCAAGTATACTGAGTATGGTTAGTTTAAGTAAAAAAGCAGACTGCTATCCTAAAGAATTGTCAGGAGGGGAACAACAAAGGACAGCTATAGCAAGAGCCATAGTAAATAACCCCAGGTTATTAATAGCAGATGAACCTACAGGTAATCTAGATCCAGACACTGCTTGGGATATTATGAAGCTGTTAAAAATGATTAATAGAAGAGGTACAACCATATTAATGGCAACACATGCTAAAGAGATAGTAGATGTCATGAAAAGAAGGGTTATAGAATTAGATACAGGAATAGTAGCAAGAGATGATGCGAAAGGTGTGTATGATCATGGTATTTAGATCTTTAGGAAGGACTATTAGAGAAGGCTTTAAAGGTGTGTACAGAAATAGATTAATGAGTGTTGCATCAGTATGTTCAGTTTCATCTGTCTTAATTATATTAGGGATTATCATGATTATAATATTGAATATTAACAATGGTACAACTATGATTAAGGATAAATTTGACCAAGTTCAAGTGTATTTAGAAGATGAAATAGTAGGGGAAAGATTAAAAAATTTACAAGAGAATATAGAAAAAATTGATGGAGTTAAAAGAATTGAATTTTTATCAAAAGAAGAAGGATTGGCATTAGAAAAAGAAAGATATAAGGATGAAAGTTTTATCTTGGAGGGTTTAGAGAATGAAGGCAATCCATTGCCAAATAAATATATAGTATATTTAAAAGATATTAAGTATGCTAGCAATGTAGTAGAAAGTATAAATAAATTAGAAGGTATTAGTGATATTAAATACTACAAAGACATAATAGACAGAATGCTCTATATATCAGAATTAGTAAGAGTATGTGGTTTGGTTATTATAGGTATACTTATGATAATTTCAATATTTATAATTACGAATACAATAAGAATTACCGTTGCTGCTAGAAAGCGTGAAATAAGTATTATGAAATATGTAGGAGCAACTAATGGATTTATAAGAGGACCATTTATAATGGAAGGTATTATACTTGGTGTAATCGCTTCAGGGGTATCTACATTAATAATAAATGGTGCCTACAAATATATATTTAAAGTTGCTAACGAAAAATTATATATATTTTTAACAATGTATATAATTCCACCATTTAAATTATTTAACGATATTGTGATTATATTTACAGCAATAGGTATTGGTATAGGAGTACTAGGTAGTATTATTTCTTTAAGAAAGTTCTTAAAAGTGTAAGGGGGGAAAATTTTTTGAAACGCAGATTAATTCTATTAACAGTTTTGGTATTAATTATAGGTTCAATAAACGCATATGCAGCAACTGATATAAACGAAGTAAAATCAAAACTTAAAAATACTAATGATGAAATTAAAAAAATAGAAAGAGAGCTGAAGGAAAACAGCAATAATCAGAAGAAAGTAAGCAGTGAAATAAAGCTTCTTGATTTAAAAGTGGACAAGGCTCAAAACGAACTAAGCGTAGTAGAGAATGATTTAATAACAGTACAAAATAACATAGTTAAGACTAAAAATGAATTATTAGAAGCAGAAAATAATATTTCCCAGAAAAATGAAGTTTTTAAATCTAGAATACGAGCAATGTATATTAATGGAAACATGGGATATATTGAGGTATTGCTAGGCTCTCAGGATTTTGGAGACTTTTTATCTAGGCTTGATATGATACAATACATAATTAAGCAAGATAAGGAATTATTGGGCTATATGAAGGAACAAAAAAACATTATAGAAGAAAAAAAGAAAGAACTAGACATCCAAGCAATGAACTTAACAACTGCGAAGCTTGAGGTTGAGAAAAAGAAATCAAATTTAGTGCTTGCATCAAGAGAAAAACAGAAAATTATAGATAAATTAAAAAAAGATGAGAAAGCAATGGAACACCAATATGATTCAATGGAAAAACAAGCAAAAGAATTAGAAGAGATTATTAGAAAACAGTTAATAGCAGGAAAATACTCTGGTGGAAGAATGCTTTGGCCGGTACCCGCTTATCATAAAGTAACATCACCATATGGCATGAGATTCCATCCAGTATATAAGAAAATGAAGTTTCATTCAGGTGTTGATTTACGAGCTTACTATGGAACGGATATAGTAGCGGCAAATGATGGAATAGTCCAATTTGCAGGTTGGTTAGGTACTTATGGAAAAGCAGTTATTATTGACCACGGAGGAAAAATTGCAACTTTGTATGCCCATAATTCAAAGATATTAGTAAAGGCAGGACAAAAAGTTTTAAAAGGTGATGTAATATCTAAATCAGGTAGTACAGGAGCATCAACCGCAGCACACTTACACTTTGAAGTAAGAAAAAATGGTAAAAGATTAGATCCACTCCCTTGGATAACGTCACAATAGTTATATTACCGATCGAAAAAATTTCAAATATAAAATTCTACATTTCCATTCATGTTAAATTATAAATAAAATGCTTAGATAATTAGTCTAAGCATTTTATTATAATATCATAAAAATAATATTCAAAGTAAAATATAAGATAGAGAATAAAATATAATTTCAAAAATACATATCAACTAGGTATAATATCGATTATAGTATAATAAAATAAACTATGCTATTTTATTAATAAACCAAAATTACTCATAAAAATATAATCAAAGGTTAAATAGAGGTGATTAAATGATTTCTAAAAGAAAAGCAGTGATTATTGCTATATTTCTTGTTGTTATAACTAGTATATCCACTATATTTGTTTCAAATATAATAGAATATAAGTATTTTGAATCAGTTAAAATTAGCAAGGCAGAATTTGATGAAATGAAGCAAATATATAAGAATCATTCTAAGTTATTTGCTTTAGAGGATTATATAAAAGAGAATTTTTTAGAAAAAATTGAAGAAACAGATTTGTATGATGGGCAATTAAAAGGGATGTTTGAAGCTTTAGGAGATCCATACTCTGAATATATGACAGAAAAAGAATTCAAGAGTTATATGGATTTGACTAGAGGAAGCTACGAAGGCATTGGTATATATATAGCACCGGGAGAAGATAATTTAATAACAGTAATATCACCAATAGAAGACACACCAGCAGAGAAGGCAGGCATAAAACCAGGTGATAAGATTGTAAAAATAAACGGTAAAGAATACTTAGCAGAAAATTTAGATGATGCTGTAAAAGTAATGAAAGGTAAACCTGGAACATCAGTGACAATAACAATTATGAGAAAAGATGAAAAAGATGAGACAATTATAAAAGATATAGAAATTAAAAGACAGGTAATAAGAGTAGATAAAGTAAAATCTAACTTAATAAATAAAGAGATTGGATATATAAGACTGAGACATTTTGATGAATATGCATATGATGAATTCATGAGTCATCTAAATGGTTTGAAAAAGAAAAATATAAAAGGTTTAATAATTGACCTTAGAAGTAATCCAGGTGGGTATCTAGATGAATGTGTAGATATAGCAGATGAATTATTAGGTGAATCACTAATAGTTTACACAGAAACTAGAAAGGGTAAAAGAAAAGAAGAACGATCAGATAAAAGTAAAATTAATATTCCATATGTATTGTTAGTAAATGAGGGCAGTGCCAGTGCTTCAGAAATACTTGCAGGTGCGGTTCAAGATACTAAATCGGGAACATTAATAGGAACTAAAACTTATGGAAAAGGAATAGTACAATTAATAAATCCACTGGAAGATGGTTCAGGTTTCAAAATTACAATATCAAAATATTATACTCCAAATGGGAGAAGTATACATGGCATAGGTGTTACACCTGATATTATAGTCGAGATGAAAAAAGATATAAAAATTGGGGTAGATAATATTGATAAAGATATTCAGCTTAAAAAGGCAATAAGTGTATTAAAAGAGAAAATAGGAAAATAATTATCCCTGATTATTTATACAGGAAAGCTATTACTAATATAACATAACACCTACTTGATACAAGAATATCAATGTAGGTGTTATAGTATTATATAGAGCTATAATTCTTTGTATTTAGGTATTGTAACAGTAGCTTTAAATAAGTCGCCATCAATTTTTATATGAAATTGACCATTTTGTAATTCTACAAGATTTTTTGCAATAGATAATCCTAGACCGCTTCCTTCACTACTTCTGGATTCATCACCACGCTTAAATCGTTCCATCAATTCATTTGTATCCATATTAAGTTCATAAGCAGATATATTTTTTATAACAACAGAAGCATGATTTTTTAAATTAAGTATATCAATATAGACCCTTGAGTTATTAAGAGCATATTTAAATACATTACCCATAAGGTTTTCAATTACACGCCATAACAGCTTACCATCGCCCAAAATAAATACTTTTTCTTTAGGATAATTAAATTTAAAATCTAATCCAGAAGATTCAATTTTTTTACTAAGCTCACCCATTACTTGTTTAAGCAGTTCAGTTATATCAACCTTATCAAAATCAACAGGGATATTACCGCTTGATGCTTTTGAAACTTCAAATAAATCATCAGTTAAAGTTTTTAACCTTAAAGCTTTTAGATCTAAGACATCTAAATATTTTTGTGCATCTTTTGAGTCTAAGCCTTCTTTTTTCAGTATGTCTACATATGTTATTATAGAAGTAAGAGGTGTTCTTATATCATGAGATACATTAGTGATTAATTCTGTTTTTAATCGTTCACTTTTAAGTTCGTTTTGAACCGCTGCTTTAAGTCCATCTGAAATATTATTAATATCACTAGCAAGAGTTCCATAAATACCTTTACTTTTTGTTATTATAGAATAATCTAAGTCACCATTTTTAATATAATCTACACCTTTTATGATGTTTCTTAAATCATTGGCTTTTTTTGGAGTAGGAAGCATCTTAAAAGCTATTGGAAAACTATTTAGTAAATTTCTTAAATTTCTCTTTATGAATATGAATATTAATGACAATAGTTTATATATTAAGTTATGACTAAAAATAGTCCTATTTTTAATATGTTTAATTATAGATAGTATTAAATTAATAGCTACAATACTTAATAAAACTGATAGTGGTATAAAAAACTTATAACCAAGTTCATCAAAAGATTCAAAAGCAAAAATAAAACTAGGGCAAATAATGCACATAGAAGCAATAATATTTACATCAACATATAATTTATCAATTGCCAATAAATGAATTTTATTATCAATACCATGTTTTCCAGCAGTATAAATTAGATAGAACATGCAGATAATAAAAAATAATAATAAAATAGAAATAATAGCAAATCCAGTTGTTAACATATTCCTATCGTTATTCCATTTAGTTATTATAGGATTTAAAAATTCATTGCTTAATGCTGCATACATTACATCCTGAGGATAATAACTAAGGGATTGTAAACAATGATAAGTATAAATATATTCTAATTGAGGTAAAGTATCATAGCCTTTATCATCAAATAATACATAGACAGGTTGTGATTTAAAAAATTCTTTTGCAGAATTTGTAACATTAGAGTGTTCATATTCTCCACTTGACATATGATAATATAATCCGTCAATGCCATTTATTTGTTTTAATGATTTATAATAATTATTTAATTCTTTATCTATATATTTGTTTTTATACATCTGTATTTCATTAGTGTATTTTTTTTCAAACAGGGTGATTATCTCTTCTTCGGATACACTATCATACTCAATAGATCTACTTCTATAAAAATTATCTTTAAAATTGCTATACTTATTATTAAGTTCCCATGAATAAGTACAATAATCATTTGTACTGTCCTTTATTTTATTATCAATAGTTCCACTATTTTTTATATATTCTTCGTTTTTATAATATTTTAATAGTCTTTCTAAATCGTATGTTAAATCAGTGAATGTACTCCTAAAAGAGTCGCTTTGCAAATAATCTTCCTCATAAATAGCTTCAAAAGAACTATTTGTATGTTTATTTAAATAAGCAAAAATTGATAAACAGCTAGTTGATAAAGCAACAGCTAATAGAAAAATTGTTATTTTAACAAATTTATTATTCTTTATATTTTTCAACTTTATATCCAATTCCCCACACCACCTTTAAATATTTTGGCTCTTTTGGATTTATTTCGATTTTTTCTCTTATTCGTCTAATGTGAACAGATACAGTATTTTCTGGGTTATATGCAGGCTCATCCCATACGTTTTCGTAAATTTTGTCAATAGAAAAGACTTTCCCTGCATTTTTCGTTAAAAACGTAAGTATCTTATATTCTATAGGTGTTAACTTCACATATTCTCCATCTAATGTTACCTCTTTACTTTCATCATTAACAATTAATTCACCAGTTTTATATATTCCAGTCTTAGGAGTAAAGCTGCCAAGAGTTGTATATCTTCTTAATTGGGATTTAACCCTAGCAATAAGCTCCAGTGGATTAAAAGGTTTGGTAATATAATCATCAGCACCCATATTAAGACCCATTATTTTATCTATATCTTCATGCTTTGCAGAAAGCATAATTACTGGAATGTTTTTATTTTCTCTGATTTTATTTGTTGCCCTCATACCGTCCATTTGAGGCATCATAATATCCATGATTATTAGATGGATTTCAGTATTTTCTAATATTTTCAATGCTTCTAATCCATTATAGGATTTTAAAATATTATATCCCTCATTTTTAAGGTAAATAGATATAGCTTCAACAATTTCCTTATCATCATCACATATAAGCACATTCATTTAAGTATCACCTCTGAAATTATTTATAGTCATAATTGTATCACAACCTTTCAAAATTAGCTTTGTGTAAATTATATCGCTTGTTTCTTAATAAATGGTTTATATAATTCTTAAGATTTTCTTAAAAAAGAAATATATTAATTGATACAAATTAACAAATAAAAGTTATAATTATATATGAGATTATAAAATTCTTATAATAAAATTAAGTTTGATCCAACATAAAAAAAAGCATAATGCTATTATAATTAAGTTCATTTTATGTTAAAATAGTCAAGGAATAATAAAAGGATAAGTGAGGGTTAATATGAAGATAGGTTTTGATCACAAAAAATACTTAGAAGAACAATCAAAATTCATACTCGAGAGAGTGAATGATTACGACAAACTTTATTTGGAGTTTGGAGGAAAACTATTATATGACTTACATGCAAAAAGAGTACTACCTGGTTTTGATGAAAATGCGAAAATCAAGTTACTCCATAAGTTAAAAGAAAAGGTAGAAGTTGTTATTTGTGTTTATGCAGGAGATATAGAAAGAAACAAAATTCGTGGAGATTTTGGTATAACTTACGATTTGGATGTACTAAGATTGATAGATGATCTTAGATATTATGAGTTAGATGTTAATAGTGTTGTTATTACCAGATATGATAATCAACCAGCAGCAACAGTGTTTATGAATAAACTGGAGAGAAGAGGAATTAAGGTATATACTCATAGTGCAACAAAGGGATATCCTACAGATGTAGATATCATTGTTAGTGATGAGGGCTATGGAAAAAATCCTTACATAGAAACCTCAAAACCAATAGTAGTTGTAACTGCTCCGGGACCAGGAAGTGGTAAACTTGCTACTTGTTTAAGCCAGCTTTATCATGAATATAAGCTTGGAAAAGTGGCAGGATATTCTAAGTTTGAAACATTCCCTGTTTGGAATGTACCTCTCAAACACCCGCTAAATATAGCTTATGAGGCAGCAACAGTTGATTTAAAAGATGTTAATATGATTGATTCATTTCACTTGGATGCGTATAATGAGGTAGTAGTAAATTACAATCGTGACATAGAGACATTTCCTGTACTAAAAAGAATAATTGAAAAAATTACAGGAGAAGAAGCTGTTTATAAATCACCAACAGATATGGGCGTTAATCGTGTTGGTTTTGGTATTATTGATGATGATGTAGTTAAAGAAGCTTCTAAACAAGAAATCATCAGAAGATTTTTTAATACAGGTTGTGAGTATAAAAAAGGCTATGCTGATTTAGATACTTACCAAAGAGCAAAACTTATCATGGAAGAGCTTAACCTAAAAGCAGAGGATCGTAAGGTAGTTATTCCTGCTAGAGAAAGAAGTGCTAAATTAAAAGAAAAATCATGCAAAAACGAGCAATGTCCAGCAGTAGCTCTTGAACTACCTGATGGAAAAATACTAACAGGCAAAAGCTCAAGCACTATGGATGCAGCAGCGGCAGTGATTTTAAATTCAATAAAATATCTTGCTAATATTACAGACGAGATTCATTTAATATCACCAGTTATACTTGAACCAATTATTAACCTTAAATCCAAAACATTTGTAAGCAAAACTACAGCATTAACATGTGAAGAAATACTAATTGCACTTAGTATATGTGCTGCAACAAATACAATGGCTCAAGTAGCAATGGAAAAATTACCAATGCTAAAAGGCTGTCAGGCTCATTCAACAAATATTTTAAGCACAAGTGATGAGCAGACTTTTAGAAAATTAGGAATAGATGTAACATGTGATCCTGAGTTTGCATCAAACAGTTTGTTTTATAATAATTAAGGCATATGAATGTGCCTAGATAAAAAGATAAATTAGAAAGAAACCTATATCGTATGTTATCGGTGTGTTAGCTGATAAGACGATATAGGTTTTTTGTTGTCTAAAATAAAAAATAAAGAAATTTTAACAAACCAAGGTTAGTGTGGATACAGTTTACAAAATATACAAATGATTATATAATGAAATTTGTGATGGAGCTTTTAGTATAAATAATAGGGAGATATTACAATGGAAAGTAGGTCTGATAATAAGCTATCAAATATAGTAAATCGTGATATAGGAGAGAAATTTTATCTAAATTTAATAAAGAAACGAGGACGATGGATAGTAATTTTGAGTATTGCATTAATTACATCAGTAATAGCTAATTGTCTTTTAGGTGTGGAAGCGAAACAAAGTTCAGAAATTATAGAAATTAACAATAGTCGTAAGCTTAATGCGATAGAAAATCATATTTTTGATTCTTGTTATTACTTCGAAAAGGCTATTGAATGTAATGGATATCAAAGGATGTTGTTTTTAGAAAAAACACGTAATCAGCTGGAAGCTATTTCAGATAATATGCGTTCGACGTATAATAATGAATATTCGAAAACAAGGCGTTTTTTTGATATTTATATTCTAGAATTAGATGACTGGATTAGTAGTATTGTATCTAATAGAACTGAAAATATACCAAATGAAATAAAAATAAACAACTATTTAGATGATTTTAGAAATATTAGTAATAAATTTGATTTAGCTATAGACTGTGGAAATAATAGTTTGTCATACGAACAAATTGATTTTAATGGAATTGTTGATCAATTAATTGATGAAACAAAATCAGAAGATATCAAAGAACATTTTAAAGTTTGGTTTAAATAAAATAGTTAAGATAATGATTTATAACTTAACGTGTAAATAGGAGTTTATTATATGGAAAAAAGAATAGAAGAACCTGATAAAATAATAAATCCAGATATAGGGGAGAGAGTTTATTTAAATATCATAAAGAAACGAGGACGATGTAAGTATTGCATTAGCTATATCAATAGTGGTTAATTGTATTTTAGGAGTAAAATTTAAGCAAAGCTTAGATATTATAGATATGAACAATAGTTATAATCTTTACTATTTAAAGTTATATTCAGTAAACTGTATAGGTGATTTTAATGATGCTGTTAGCTATAATGGTTATAGAAGGATGATGAAATTAGAGAAAACACGTAAGGATTTAGAATTTATCTCAGCAATGATACCTAAAAGAAATTATGATGTAATGAAAATAGGGAATTATTTTGATGCTTATAGAGAGTATTTATATGATTGGCAAATAAAAATACTAGGTAATAGCAGTGAAGATATGCCTACAGAGAAAGATATAAAGAATTTTTCGCTAGACTTAGAAAATATAAGAGACAAATTATCTTTAAGTGATAAAGAAATAGAATATGACCAAATTGACTTTGAAAAAATTATAGAACAGTTGTATGAAGAAACAAAAACAAAAGAAGTTAAAGAAATGATTAAATATTATTGGAGATTAGATTAACTTTCAAATAAACCTTTTTTCTATAAAAACATTTACATATGAAATTTTTAAAAGCAACCTGTCTTGATGAAATAATCAAAGCAGGTTTTTTATATAATAAAAAAACTCTAATTTTGTAATGAGAGTTCAAAAAATAGTTAAAATAGCTAAGGTAAGCCTTTGAGGGAAGTGTGGATCAATGTTTTTGAGTTGAAGCCATACAAGACATTTTTTCTTACTCGGAGATGGCTATATTTTTATGATTAGATGAAGATGAAAAAATATAACCATCAATGTCGTGGTTAAAAAATGTCATGTAGACTTCTAAAGGATATAATAGTTTGTTTTCTTTAGGGTAAGCCTTTGTGAGTACGAAGTTATTACATGATGGTGCTTCATTACCAAATGGAGAGGGCAAGTATATTGGTAGTAATAGTTATTGTAGTAGGTATTTGGGGTCATATTAGGTTGGAGCTTCGAAGGTTTTACTTGAAACTTTTTGAATTAAAGCGATAAAATATCTGCTTGATTCCTTTAAGTTTGTATTTTCACAGGAAAAAGATTTTTTAGTTATAACCAGTAAGTAACTAGGATTTCTCTAAGGTTTCTTCGGAGAGCGACTTTAAGAGCTTGTTTCCTCAACGCTTTTAAGTAGAGAACCAAAATCTAAGATTTTGAGTGAATCACTTACTCATAGGAACGTAGTGAGTAGTGAGTTTCTTATTTATTTAGAAATAAGCTCTTTACGGAGCCGTAGAAGATTCTTAGAGAGATCCTACACCAATGAGTAAGGAAAAATAAATGAGTATTTTCATTGAAACGCTTACAAAGCTTGACTTTAAAGAAAATACCAAAAAATAAATAGAAGCGGGTAAGAGATTTTTCGTAAACGACATTTGAAGGGTATATTTTAACCTTATTAAAATCGAAAAAATATGCCCTTCTCCGAGTTAGAAAAATCTCTTACATCGCTGAATCAAAAAGTAGTGAGATATATGACCTACAAAGCTTGACTATATTAAATATGAAAAATTTCAACAAATAGTCAGGCAAGTCTTTGAGGGAAGCGTAGCTCAATGTTTTTGAGTTGAAGCCAGAATTAATATATTTCTATGAGGTTCTTTATTTTTATATGCTTAAAATTAATTATTGTTTAGAAAACTTTTACTTCTACAAAGAACAAGTAAGTGTTTACATAGGTATAAGTGATGAATAAAATGTTTAATATAACAAAACAAGGAAAAAATACTTAATAACTCATTAAAAAGGAGATTTAATATGAACATTTTATCATCATTAATAAGCTATATATTTAAATTAGTATTTAATCCTATATACATATTGATGTCAATATTAGTATTCTATCAGTACAATAGGCTAGAAAAAAAGGAGATGCGATTACTAGGTAGAGTCAAAGAAAGCTATATAAAGCATTTTTTCATAGCACTGATTAAAGGATTAGCAGTTGGGGTATTTATTAGTATAATGTTTGATTTATTTGATATAGAATTTAACGTAACATGCTTCAAATATGCATTTGTATTATCAATATTATTTTTCCTTGTTAAACCCAGATATGCATGTATTGCTTATTCAGGTGCAGGGGCATGTATTATTGGTATATTTTTAGATACAGGCTTACAATCATATAGAAGCGTACTTTTGACTATAGCTATTTTGCATTTTGCAGAGGGTATATTAATTTATTTTGACGGTTATAAATCGTATCTGCCTTTATTCTTAGAAAGAGAAAATAAACTGATAGGTGGCTTTAGCCTATATAGATACTGGTGTGTTCCATTTTTTATAATACCACAAGCTTTGCAGGTAGCTTCCTATGGAGGCTTTACAGAGACAATATTTTTGCCTATAGCAGCAATATTAGGATATACCGATTTATCAATTACAGACAGTCCAAAAATAGCAGCAAAAACTGCTGCTAAAAGTCTTGTTTTTTTTAGTATGATATTAATTCTTTTAATAGCTTTGTCATATATAAATCCAATATTCTTGTTTCTAGCAATGGTATCAAGTCCATTAATGCATGAGCTAATAATATTAAAAAGACAGAAAGATCAAAACAAAGCAGAACCTTCTTTTACGTTAAGTGAAAAGGGAGTTAGAATACTGGATGTTTTACCAAATGGTTTAGGAAAAGAGTTAGGACTTAGTATTGGTGACGAATTGGTAATGATTAACAATATGAGAGTGATAACCAAAAATCAAATAATAGAAGCAATGAAATATTGTAATGATAAATTAGAAATTATATATATAAAATTCAAGGGAAATAAAGTGGTAAAAAAGACATATAAGAATATAAAAGATAAAAAAATGGAATTACTTATTTTAACAGACAATGCACATTATACAATGGATATTGAAGGACAAAGCGGTATTTTACAAAGGTTTATAGGATATTTTCAAAAATAGAACTAATTTGTTTTAAGGTAAACCCAGATTATTCATAGAAAATCAAATATTCTACTGCATCTTTCTGATTATAAGATGTCTATTAAATTCTCGACATACCAACTGTATGCCTTCGAATTCACTGGAATCTTCTAATTCAGAATTATACAGCACACTATTCAAAGTTATATGAATAATCAGGATTTAATTATGTTGACATATATATATAAGTAATATATAATATTTACGAACAAACGTTCCTAAGTAGAGAACTCAAATCTTTGATTTGGTGTGAATCGCTACTGCTAGGAACGAAGTGAGTAGGAGTTACAACTTGAAAGATTAGTAAATGGACAAATAAAAAGCAAAAAGATTTCAAAACAATTATAGAGGTGATATTATGGGTCAATTCTCTATTGTTTCAGATTATACTCCACGTGGAGACCAACCTAAAGCAATAAAAGATCTCAGTCAGTCAATTTTAAACGGTGTAAAAAAGCAAACCTTGTTAGGTGTAACAGGCTCAGGTAAAACATTTACTATGGCAAATATTATACAAGAAGTTCAAAAACCTACTATCGTTATAGCTCATAATAAGACATTAGCAGCGCAACTAGCTAGCGAATTCAAAGAGTTTTTTCCAGATAGCGCAGTTGAGTATTTTGTAAGTTTTTA
This sequence comes from Abyssisolibacter fermentans, assembly GCF_001559865.1. Classification (NCBI taxonomy): domain Bacteria; kingdom Bacillati; phylum Bacillota; class Clostridia; order Eubacteriales; family Clostridiaceae; genus Abyssisolibacter; species Abyssisolibacter fermentans. The sequence goes on along the minus strand of NZ_LOHE01000028.1, from coordinate 48,611 downwards.
TGATTATTATCAGCCTGAAGCTTATATACCCGGGACTGACACTTTTATAGAAAAGGATTCATCTATAAATGAAGAAATAGAAAAACTAAGACACTCTGCAACTTCAGCATTATTCGAAAGAAAAGATGTAATAATAGTTGCGAGTGTTTCATGTATTTATGGTTTAGGAGACCCGTTTGATTATGAAAATTTGATGATTTCTTTAAGGCCGGGCATGATAAAAGATCGAGACGAGATTATAGAAAAGCTAATAGATATACAATATGTAAGAAATGATGTTAATTTTACAAGAGGAGTATTTAGAGTAAGAGGAGATACTGTTGAGATTTTTCCGGCTTCTTCATCAGAAAATGCAATAAGAGTAGAATTTTTTGGGGATGAAATAGACAGAATAACAGAAATTAATTCACTTACAGGAGAAATTATAGGACTTAGAAATCATATATCAATATTTCCTGCTTCTCATTATGCTACTACAAAAGAAAAAATTGATAGATCGATAAAATCAATAGAATTAGAGCTTGAAGAAAGACTTAGTGTTTTAAGAAGTCAAGATAAGCTTTTAGAAGCTCAGAGATTAGAACAGAGAACAAATTATGATATAGAAATGTTAAAAGAAATGGGATATTGTCAAGGCATAGAAAACTACTCAAGACATATTAGTGCAAGAGAAGCAGGTAGTAAGCCATATACACTATTAGATTATTTTCCTGATGATTATTTAATGATAATAGATGAATCACACGTTACATTGCCACAGGTAAGAGCTATGTATGGCGGAGATCACTCCAGAAAACAAAATTTAGTAGATTACGGATTTAGATTACCTTCAGCGCTTGATAATAGACCCTTAAAATTTGAAGAATTTGAAAAACATATGAATTATGTAGTATACGTAAGTGCTACACCGAGCAACTATGAAAAGGAGACTTCTGATAATATAGTAGAGCAGATAATCAGACCTACAGGGTTATTAGATCCAGAGATCATAGTTAGACCTACTAAGAATCAAATTGACGATCTAGTCAAAGAAATAAATATTAGAGTAGATAAGAACGAGAGGGTTTTGATAACTACCTTAACGAAAAAAATGTCTGAAGATTTGACTTCATACTTTAAAGATTTAAATATAAAAGTAACGTATTTACACTCAGAGATAAAAACAATAGAAAGAATGGAGATTATAAGAGATTTTAGATTAGGAAAGCATGATGTTTTAGTTGGAATAAATTTATTAAGAGAAGGACTAGACCTGCCAGAGGTTTCGCTTGTAGCTATCCTAGATGCTGATAAAGAAGGCTTTCTCAGGTCAGAGACATCTATGATACAGACAATAGGTAGAGCTGCTAGAAACTCAAATGGTAAGGTTATTATGTATGCGGACAAAATAACTCGTTCTATGGGTGTGGCTATCAATGAAACTAATAGAAGAAGGAGTTTACAAAAACTATATAATAAAGAGCATGATATAACTCCAATGACTATAAAAAAATCAGTAAGAGATGTAATAGAAGCAACAAAGGTAGCGGAAGATATCGAAGAATACAACGTGAATCCAGATAATGATATGAGTGCTAAAGATATAAAAGATTTGATAATCAGGCTTGAGGCGGATATGATTAAAGCAGCTGAAAAACTAGAGTTTGAGAAAGCTGCTGAGTTAAGAGATAAAATAGAAGAACTTAAGAATGTAAGGGACTAGATTCTAGTCCCTATAGCAAGGGAAAGGAATGAACGCAGGTGGAAAAGCTTATTATAAAAGGAGCTAAAGAGCATAACCTTAAAAATATTGATATAGAATTGCCAAGAAATAAGTTCATAGTATTAACAGGATTAAGTGGTTCAGGAAAATCATCTTTAGCATTTGATACTATTTACGCTGAAGGGCAAAGAAGATATGTAGAGAGTCTTTCTTCCTATGCCAGACAATTTCTTGGTCAAATGGAAAAACCACATGTTGAGTATATAGCGGGTCTTTCACCAGCAATATCTATAGATCAAAAGACAACAAATAGAAACCCAAGATCAACAGTAGGAACAGTAACAGAGATATATGACTATTTAAGGCTGTTATTTGCTAGAGTAGGGACACCACATTGTCCAAAGTGTGGAAAAGAGATTACATCACAAACAATAGATCAAATAGTAGATCAAGTTTTAGCTTTTGAAGATAGAACTAAAATACAAGTATTATCACCTATAGTAAGAGGAAGAAAAGGAACACATAAAAAGACGTTAGACGATATAAGAAAACAGGGTTATGTAAGAGTTAGAGTAAATGGGACTATATATGACATAAATGATGATATACAGCTAGACAAAAACAAAAAACATTCCATAGAAGTAGTAATAGACAGATTAATAATAAAAGAGGGAATAGCAAAAAGACTGACAGAATCAATAGAAACAGCTATGGAACTTGCAAACGGATTAGTAATAATAGATGTTATAGATAAAGAAGAATTTTTATTTAGTACTAAATTTGCTTGTGTAGACTGTGGTGTAGCAATGGATGAACTAGCTCCTCGAATGTTTTCTTTTAACAGTCCATTCGGTATGTGTCCTGTTTGTAATGGACTTGGAATTCATAAGAAGGTAGATGAAAATTTAATAATACCAAATAAAGAGTTATCAATAAATGAGGGAGCTATAGAACCATATAGTAGAACAGGTGAAGATACTTATTATTATAAAATTATTAGAACTATAGCAAAGGATAACAATTTTAGTTTAGACGAGCCAATAAAAAATGCACCTAAGAAGTTTATAGAAGAAATCTTATATGGTACTGGGGATAGAAAAATATCTTTTATATTTGATAGCAAATTTAGTGGACAAAGAACTCATACGGGAGTTTTTGAAGGTGTTATAGTAAATCTAGAAAGAAGATATAACGAAACTAATTCAGATTATATGAGAGATAAAATTGAAGAATATATGAGTATTATTCCTTGTGAAGCTTGTAAAGGTAATAGATTGAAGCCTGAGAGCCTCGCTGTTACAGTAGGAGATAAAAACATAATAGAACTAACACAGTTATCTGTTATAAAGTGTATAGAGTTTTTTGAGAATCTTAAATTAAGTGAAATGAAAATGTTTATAGCAGATCAAATAGTAAAAGAAATTATGAAGAGGTTAACCTTTTTAAAGGATGTAGGTTTAGGATATTTATCGCTTTCAAGAAGTGCAGGTACACTTTCAGGAGGAGAATCTCAAAGAATTAGACTAGCAACACAAATTGGATCTAGTTTAGTAGGAGTTTTATATGTATTAGATGAACCAAGCATTGGGCTTCACCAAAGAGATAATGATATGCTTTTGAAAACTTTAAGAAATTTAACAAATTTAGGGAATACACTATTAGTAGTTGAACATGATGAAGATACAATGAAATGTGCAGATCATATAGTAGATATAGGACCGGGAGCAGGTGTTCATGGTGGAGAAGTAGTAGCACAAGGTACAATAGAAGATATAATTGCAGTAGATGATTCTATAACCGGACAATATCTAAGCGGAAAGAAAAAAATAACAGTACCTAGTGAAAGAAGAAAAACAAATGGTAAATGGATAGAAATAAAAGGAGCAAAGGAAAATAACCTTAAAAATATTAATGTTAAATTTCCAGTAGGATTATTCACATGTGTAACTGGAGTATCAGGTTCAGGAAAGAGTAGCTTAGTTAATGAAATACTATACAAAGGAATAACTAAGGAATTAAATCGCAGTAAAGTAAAACCAGGATTACACAAAACGATAAAAGGATTAGAGAATATAGATAAAATTATAGACATAGATCAATCACCTATAGGTAGAACACCGAGGTCTAACCCAGCAACTTATACAGGAGTGTTTGATCATATAAGAGATTTATTTACTATGACTAAGGAAGCTAAGATGAGAGGTTATGCAAAAGGCAGATTTAGTTTTAATGTAAAAGGTGGACGTTGTGAAGCATGTAAAGGTGATGGAATAGTTAAAATATCTATGCATTTTTTACCTGATGTATATGTACCATGTGAAGTATGTAAAGGAAAGCGATATAATAGAGAAACATTAGAAGTAAAATATAAGGGCAAAACTATTTCTGATATATTAGATATGACAGTAGAAGAGGGAGTAGAGTTTTTTGATAGTATACCAAAAATCAAAAGGAAGTTACAAACAATGTACGAAGTTGGTTTAGGGTATATAAAACTAGGACAGCCATCTACTCAACTATCAGGAGGAGAAGCTCAGAGGATTAAACTTGCGTCAGAGCTAAGTAAAAGAAGTACAGGAAGAACACTATATATATTAGATGAACCAACAACAGGTTTGCATATAGCTGATGTACACAAGCTTATAAAGGTTTTAGATAAATTAGTTGAAAATGGCAACACGGTTATAGTGATAGAACACAATTTAGATGTTATAAAAAGAGCTGATTATATATTAGATTTAGGACCAGAAGGTGGAGACGAAGGTGGAAATATAGTAGCAAAAGGTACTCCTGAAGAAATAATTAAAGTTAAAAAGTCATATACAGGACAGTTTTTAAGTAAAGTAATAAATGGTAAGTAAAATTAGATAATACTGAATTTAGTAAGTTAAGGACTATACAAAAGCATAGCTTGTTATGTTAATAATATTTTTTAGAAGAAGCACTCTAAGTTGATTTTGTACGAACAAAATTATAAGAGTGTTTCTTTTTTTATGGAATTTTGCATGAATAATAAAATAATTATAAGAGAGCATAGTGTAAAGTTGAAAATAAATCTAAAATCAGGTTTGTTTTAGAAAAGAGATATGTCTTTAGAATATACCAGAAAGAAATTTTTTTTGAATAAAGCAACCAAATAGATAGGAAGTAAAGAAAATTATTTAATTCTAGCTAATATAAAGGCAAAATAAAGTATTATGATTACAATTGAACAATAAATTAACAAAAACTTACACATTCACAAATATTTATGATAGTATATAACTATTATAAATATATTAGTGGGAATTGAATTAAATGATATTTTAAATAAAGTGTGAAATTATTTTATTGTGATTAAGATGAATTTAGTTGATAATTGAGTAAAATATAAGTTTTTAAGTAAAACTGGTGAAATACATGCTTGAATATTTTATGAGTTTTAAATTGAAAGGGGGCGGAAAAGAAGATTTTTATTGTAAAATGGCAAGGTGACAATAGAATTTGAAGAAGTAGTGAAGTAATTTTAAGGAGAGGTTTAAAATATTTACATAATCATTAGAATTAAATAATGTTAATAAGGTGTGATATTAAATATCATACCTTATTATATAGGACATAATTAAACCCAGATTATTCATAGAAAATTAAATACCTTTTATGAATGAACCTCATTCTTCGAATGAATAAGCGATTCACATAAAATCACAGATTTTAGTTCTCTGCTCATGATTAGAAGCTATCCATTAAATTCTCGACATACCAACTCGGTATGCCTTCTAATTCACTGAAAGCTTCTAATTCAAAAACTTACAGCATATTGTTTAACGTTATATAAATAATCAGGGTTAAAAAAACATGTTAGCTTATTAAAAATAAAGGAGGCTAAAAGTGAAAGAGAATAATAACGCTAGTGTTGAAGAGAAAATTGGATACAAAGATATTATTAGAGAAAAAGAATTCATAAAATATCTAATATCGAAAATGATTTCCAGATTTGGTGATTCAATTGACGTTATAGCTTATGGTTGGATGGTATTTAAATTGACTGGCTCAGCGGCAATGCTTGCTACATTATTTGCAGTTAACGGAATACCATCATTTGTTTTTAACATATTCACAGGGGTAGTAGTAAGTTATTGGGACAAGAAAAAAGTTGTATATTTATGTGATTATGCAAGAGGATTAATTGTGCTAGGCACAGCTATTTTATTTATGACTGGAAATTTGGAGACTTGGCATTTATTTGTATTTACATTCTTGAACTCAACATTTGAGGCATTTAGATCACCAGCTGCTATGCCACTCTTCAAGAAACTAGTTCCAGCCAAGAAGTATGATTACGCTGTGTCAGCTGATTCAATGGGAGCTACACTCATGGAATTGGTAGGATATGGAGCTGCAGGTGTAATTATAGGAACATTGGGAGTTGGTTGTGCTATAGCTATTGACGCGGGTACTTTCTTAGTTAGTGGAATTATGATTTCGTTTATAAAAGTAGAAAAAGAGGAGTTACAAAAAGTAAAAAAAGCTGTCAACCAATATTCTAAAGATTTAATAGATGGTTTTAAATATGTTGTAAAAGACAAGACTGTGTTCAATATATGTATTTTTGCTGGAATATTCAACTTATTTTTAGTGCCTTTCAATTCATTGCAAGTAGCATATGTTGATACAATATTAGAGAAAAAACCAGTTGTATTGTCTATTATGTCAGTAACTTTTTTAATAGCAATGATGCTAGGGGGATTTATTGCTCCTATACTGAAAAAACGATTATCTGGCAAAAAAATGATAGTACTTTCAGGTTTGTTGATTTCTATAGGATATGTAGCTTTGTCACAGTTAGGCAAAATAAATCAATCTAACTATCTTTATCCTGCGTTGATTAGTTCATGTATACTAATGGGAACAGCAATACCAATCTTGAATTTGCCTATCAAAGTTGGAATTATGACCAAAATAGAAGGTGAGTATTTACCACGTTCGATATCTCTAATCAATGCACTTGCTTTATCTATGACGCCTATCGGTGGTGCTATAGTAGGATTTATTATATTATTTATTTCGCTTGATAATATATATTTAATATTTGGTATTGCGACGTTGTTGCTATTTTTAGTTCAAATATTTAACAAACCATTGGATGAATTATAGAGTTTTTGCTTTTTTTAACGAATAGAAGCAACCTAAAATGTTTATAATCCTAATAGCATTCGATTAAGGATGATATTAGGAGGTATACTATGATTAATAAAAAAATAAAGACAACATTGGCTTTTATATTCATATTAGCATTATTCTCATATGGGGCTTATGGTATAAAAAGTGAGAAAGTATCTATAGAGAAAGATAATAAAATTAGTTTAAGTATAAATGCAAAGCCTATAGACATTAAGGACAAATATTTGATAAATGGGAAACTGTATGTTCCAGTGCGAGATATATTTGAATTAATAGGAGATGTAGTATGGAATCAAGAGAATAAACATGTGGCACTTACAACATACAAAGATTTTGAAGAATGTAACTATAAAAAAGGTGAATATTTTGTTTATGGTTTAATAACAAAAGTTGATTATGATAAAAAAACAATAAGTATTGAACAACATTTTGATGATAACAGTAGAGAAGTAATATCTCCATTAGTTTTAAAAGATGATATAGTTATTATTTTAAAGCGAAATGACAAAATGATGAATTTAGATATAAAGGATTTAAAATGTGGAGATTGTATAGGTGCTGTTTTGGATAAAGACGATAACATAAGAGGAATAATTATAACATTTTGAAGCATAAAGCTCGGTGAATAGCCGAGCTTTATTTATAAGCAAAAACCTAAATATTTAATTTTGAGCAGGGAACTAAAATCTATGATTTTATGTGAGTCGCTTACTCATATGAATGAATATGAGGTACAACTCTCGCTTACTTCTAGGAACAAAGTAAATAGGAGTTTTATCTAAAATTTCTTCATAGGTATTTTTTTCTGTTGCATTATACCTGTAAACATTCTTATAGTTTCTGAATCTGCTTTAAAAGATAATTTACCTTGATTAAGAATTAAATATACTTCTATATGGTCAGGAAAAATAAAATAATTCTCTATATTATTGTAACTGTAAGAACCTGTGTCATTACATATCTGTATAGCGTTTATTGGTGGTTCAAATCTTAAATCAAAACCATTTATAACAATACCATTCCTTAAAAAGTGTATTTTTACGGATTTGCTTGAAAAGTTAAGTAATAATTCAAAAAGGATAATTGTTATAATAAAAGCGATAATTCTTGTAAGATTAAGATTTTTCAAAGAAATTCCTCTTAAAAAAGGAATGAAGTATATCAATGTAATAACTAAGTAGAACCATATTTTTTTATAAAGATTAAACTTAACTGATTTAATAACAAAAAAAGTAGTATTCTGAGTAATGATTTTTTTTGTATCCATGTTTCTAATAATACAAAGACTTACTGCAAAAATTAATAAAGCTAGTGAGTAGGTTGATGGAATAATAATGTTAACAAATATATTTTCTGAAACAACTTCACTTGTAGATAATATCAGTCCTCCTACTAGAGTAAAAAATAATAAAGTAATTGTAATTGCTAGAAAAAAATAAAGTGTTTTTTTAAACATAAAAAACCTCCTAAAATCTTATTCATTTGTATTATATAAAAATTTAATATATACTTCAAATATGATATTATTATTATGACAAAGAATTAATATGTTTAGTAAATAAGCCTTTTTTAGTTTTTAAAACTAAATCAATAATCTTAAATTGTATAAAATAAGTATAATCGATAGAGTTAAATTTTTATTTATAAAAAGGTGATTAGTATGTTTGATATAAAGCAAGAACTTAAAAAATTACCGGACCATCCGGGTGTATATTTAATGAAGGATGATAAAAATGAAATAATATATGTTGGTAAAGCAATATCATTAAAAAAGAGAGTTAGACAATATTTTCAATCATCAAAAAATATGTTACTCAAAGTATGTGTTATGGTTAGTAAAATAAGCGAATTTGAATATATACTTACAGACAATGAAGTTGAAGCACTAATACTTGAATCAAATTTTATAAAAGAATATAGACCTAGATATAATATTTTATTAAAGGATGATAAACAGTACCCTTATATTAAAGTAACAACTAATGAAGAATATCCGAGAATATTTAAAACGAGGACAGTTAAAAAGGACAAAGCGAGATATTTTGGACCATATACAAATGCTGGAGCGGTTAATGTAACATTAGAGATAATAAATAAAGTATTTCCAATTAGAAACTGTAGGCAAAGGCTTACTAAAGATAAACTAAATAATAGACCATGTTTAAATTATCACATAAAAAAATGCTTGGCTCCTTGCGCAGGTAAAATTTCTCATGAGGATTATATGAAAATGATTGATGAAATACTTGTGTTTTTAAGTGGTAAAAAAAGGGCTTTAATAGATATGCTTAAAAAAAATATGAAGCAGGCGGCTGCAAATTTAGATTTTGAACAAGCAGCAAAATATAGAGACAAACTAGCATTAATTGAGCATATGTTCGAGAAACAAAAAGTATTATCATCTGATTTAGAAGATAAGGATATAATAGGATTAGCTAAAAATGAACATGAAGCTTGTATACAGTTATTTTTTGTTAGGGAAGGAAAGATAATAGGAAGAGAACACTATTTATTAAGTAATATACAAGATAATACAGACAGCGAAATATTAAATTCATTTATAAAGCAATTTTATACAGGTGCATGGTATATACCAAAAGAAATTTTAGTGCAAGAAGATATTGATGAGCAAGATATAATTGAAGTTTGGTTATCAGAAAAAAAGGAACAAAAGGTTTCGATAAAAACTCCAAAAAGAGGAGAAAAAAATCAACTCATGAAGCTTGTTAAAGTCAATGCTATACAAGTATTAAAACAAAATAGCGAAAAGATGCTTAAAAAGTTCAAATCAAATAAAGAAGGCATAAACGAACTGGCAGAATTATTAAAATTTGAAGAAGCACCAGGTAGAATAGAAGCTTATGATATATCCAATATACAGGGAACACAATCTGTTGCTTCAATGATTGTTTTTGAAAATGGAATCAAGAAAACAAGTAACTATAAGAGATTTAAAATAAAAACAGTAGAAGGCCCTAATGATTATGATAGTATGTACGAAGTTTTATATAGAAGGTTTTCTAGAGGAGAAAAAGAGAAAAAAAGCATAAAAGATATTAAAAAAGGAACATTTTCAATATATCCAGATTTAATAATGGTAGATGGAGGAAAAGGTCAGATTAATGTAGCCAAAAAAGTTTTTAAAGCTTTAAATATAGATATACCTGTATGCGGCTTAGTAAAAGATGATTATCATAATACAAGAGGTATAATTTATGAAAATAAAGAAATCTGCATAGAAAAATCAAGTGAAGTTTTTAAATTAATTACAGAAATACAAAATGAGGCTCATAGATTTGCTATCAGTTATCATAGAAATTTAAGGGGCAAAGAAATGTTTAAGTCTATACTTGATGATATAAGTGGTATAGGAGAAAAAAGAAAGAAGTCATTGTTAGCTTCATTTGGCAGTATAGATAATATTAGAAAAGCATCCGTCGATGAATTAGCTAATGCAAAAGGTATGAATACCAAAGCTGCAAAAGAGGTTTATAATTTTTTTAGGCAGAAAAGAAATTATTAAAGGAGGGAATATATATGAGTAAAAAATTATATTTAGCAAGTCGTGATAAAAAGGTATCTGGAGTTTGTGGAGGTATAGCAGAATATTTTAGTATTGATTCAACAATAATAAGATTACTATGGGTTTTACTCACGATTTTTAGTCTTGGAATAGGAGGTATACTCGCATATGTCATAGCTGCAGCAGTTATGCCATCATCAAGTGCATATTAAATAACAGCAATAGGAGGAAAATATGGGTGAAGTTGATTTAAATAAATTAATTAAAGATCTAAATTTAGAAATACTATATAAAGGAGAAAATATAGAAACTAAAATTACAAAAAGTGATATAAATAGACCAGGATTACAAATAGCAGGATATTACAAATATTTTTCCTACGACAGAATTCAAGTAATGGGCAATGCAGAGTGGTATTATTTAAATGAATTTGAAAATGAATTAAAATTTCAAAGATTAGAAAAACTTATGAGTTATCCTATACCAGCCCTTATAATGACAAGAGGGTTAAATTTTACTTCAAAGGCAATAGATATAGCTAAGAAACATAATACAGCTTTTCTAAGAACTGATATGCCTACGACCAAGTTTATAAGCAAGTTAACAAATTATCTAGAGGATATATTAGCACCATGTATAACAATGCATGGAGTGTTAGTGGAAGTATATGGTATAGGCATGTTAATATTAGGTAAAAGTGGTGTTGGTAAAAGCGAAACTGCTTTAGAATTAATTAAAAGAGGTCACAGGTTAGTAGCAGATGATGCTGTTGAAATCAAGCAAGAAGATGAAGGAATACTCAAAGGTAGAGCACCAGAGATTATTAAGCATTTAATAGAGATTAGAGGCATAGGTATTTTAGATGTAAAAAGACTATATGGAGTAGGATCTATTAGAAATTCAAAAACTATAGATCTTATAGTAGAATTAGAATATTGGAATAAAAATAAAGAATATGATAGGCTTGGGTTAGATGATGAGTATATGGAAATATTAAACACGAAGCTCACTAAATTAACATTACCTATTAAACCTGGCAGAAATGTAGCTATGATTTTAGAAGTTGCTGCAATGAATCATAGACAAAAACACATGGGATATAATGCAGCAGTAGAATTTAACAAAAGATTAATAAATGAATTAACTAATAAATAAAAAAATATAATTAACCCTGATTATTCATATAACGCGCAAATAATATGCTGTAAGTTTCTGAATTATGAGCAGAGAACCTAATTTTTAATTTAGTGTGAATCGCTTATTCAGACGTAGTCTGAGGTACATATAAGTTAACCTTCGAAGGCATACCGAGTTGGTATGCCCGCCATTTAATGGGTATCTTATAACCAGAAGGAATACTTATTAATGAATCTCCTATTCCGCTTTTCATAGGAGTAAGCGATTCACATAAAATCATAGATTTTAGTTCACTGCTCATAATTTTTTATAAATAATCTGGGTTTGAATTGCAAAGGAGATATTTTTATGAAATTTGTTTTAGATACACATACTCATACTATATCAAGTGGCCATGCTTATAGTACTGTTATGGAGATAGTTAAAGAAGCAAGTAATAAAGGACTTAAAATGGTTGGAATAACAGATCATGGTCCAACTTTGCCAGGAGGACCACATATGTATCATATAGCAAATACAAAAGTGCTTCCTGATGAGTTATATGGAGTTGAAATATTAAAGGGAGTAGAAGCGAATATTATTGATAAAAATGGTGGATTGGATGTACCAGAAGAAATACTTAAAAATTTAGATATAGTATTAGCTGGGTTTCATAAACCATGTTTAGCTCCAGATACAAGAGAACAAAATACTAACACATTAATAAATGCAATGAAAAACAAATATGTTGATGTTATAGTACATCCAGGTAATCCTCAATTTGAGATAGATACATTAAAATTTGTACAAGCAGCAAAGGAAACAGGGATATTAGTTGAAATTAATAACAGTTCATTTAAAAAGAGTAGGATAGGAAGTAAGGATAATTGTATAAAAATCGCTCAATTATGCAAAGAATATAATATACCAATAATAATTGGTAGTGACTCTCATTTTGCTCTTGATGTTGGTAACTTTGATGAAGTAAAAAAGGTATTAGAAGATATAAATATGCCAGAGAAACTAATAATGAATACTTCAGTACAAAAACTTAAAGATTATCTAAAATTAAAGGGGAAAGATAGATTTGTTAAGTAAATAACAAACGTAAGTTAAAATTTTTAGACTTGGATAAAATAATTTTTATTACATTGGGAAAAATGAAATATAGTACAATAATATAAAATTTTTTTTATTACTGTTCTTTCAAGGTGAAATGCTGTTATTATCCAGTATTAACAGGTTTAAAGGCATTACAACTTTTTTTGATGTTTACAAAAAATTGTATCATATTGACTTTGTTAAAACTGTTGATTATACTTAGTATATATGTTAACAATCAATAAGAATTATCAATTATAAATGAGGAGGAAACGACATGGCAAAGGTTATGAAAACAATGGATGGAAATACAGCTGCAGCTTACGTTGCTTATGCTTTTACAGATGTTGCTGCAATATTTCCAATAACACCATCTTCTCCAATGGCTGAACATATAGATGAATGGGCAGCTCACGGAAGAAAAAACATATTTGGACAAAAGGTACAAGTATCTGAATTACAATCTGAGGGTGGAGCTTCTGGTGCAGTACACGGTTCATTAGCTGCTGGTGCTCTAACTACTACATTTACAGCATCACAAGGATTATTATTAATGATACCTAACATGTATAAAATAGCTGGTGAATTATTACCAGGTGTATTCCATGTTAGTGCACGTGCAATAGCAGGTCATGCTTTATCAATCTTTGGAGATCATTCTGATGTAATGGCTACTAGACAAACTGGTTTTGCAATGCTTGCATCAGGTAGTGTTCAAGAAGTTATGGACATCGGAGGAGTTGCTCACTTAACATCTATTAAGACAAGAGTACCATTTGTACATTTCTTTGACGGATTTAGAACATCTCATGAAATTCAAAAAATTGAATTAATTGATTATAAAGAATTCGCAAAATTAACTGATTTTGAAGCTGTTAATAGATTTAGAGATAATGCATTGAATCCAGAGCATCCTGTAACTAGAGGTACAGCTCAAAACCCTGATATTTATTTCCAAGCTAAGGAAGCATCAAACAAATTCTACACAGACATCCCTGATATAGTTGCAGGATACATGAAGAATATGAGCGAAATTACTGGAAGAGAATATAAACCATTTAACTACTATGGAGCAGAAGATGCTGAAAATATTATAGTAGCTATGGGTTCAGTAACAGATACTATTGAAGAAACTATAGATTACTTAAATGCTAAAGGAGAAAAAGTTGGTTTAATAAAAGTTCGTTTATATAGACCATTCTCTGCAAAATATTTCTTTGATGTTTTACCTAAGACAGTTAAAAAAATAGCTGCATTAGATAGAACTAAAGAACCAGGATCATTAGGAGAACCATTATATCAAGATATCTGTACATTGTTCTATGATAAAGCAGAAAGACCTGTTATCGTAGGCGGACGTTACGGATTAGGTTCAAAAGACACTACACCATCACAAATAAAAGCAGTTTATGATAATCTTAAACAAGCTGAGCCAAAGAATGGATTTACTGTTGGTATTAATGATGATGTAACTCATACTTCTTTAGAGATTAAAGAAAATATTGTTACAGCGCCAAAAGGAACAATCAGATGTAAATTCTGGGGACTTGGTTCTGATGGTACAGTTGGAGCAAACAAAAACGCTATTAAAATTATCGGTGACAAAACTGATATGTATGCTCAAGGATATTTTTCATATGACTCTAAAAAATCAGGTGGAGTTACAGTATCTCACTTAAGATTTGGTAAGCAACCAATCAAATCAACATATTTAATTAGTGAAGCAGATTTTGCATCATGTTCACAACAATCTTATGTTGGCAAATATGATATTCTTAAAGGTTTGAAAAAAGGTGGTAAATTCTTATTAAATACACTATGGGCTCAAGATCAATTAGATGAGAAAATGTCTCCAGATTTGAAGAGATACATAGCTCAAAATGATATTGAATTCTATACTATCAATGCAACTCAAATTGCACAAGAAATCGGACTTGGAAATAGAACAAATATGATTATGCAGGCAGCATTCTTCAAACTTGCTGATGTTATAGAATTAGACAAAGCTTTAGAGTATTTAAAAGAAGCAATAGTTAAATCTTATGGCAAAAAAGGTCAAAAAATTGTTGATATGAATAATGCAGCAGTTGATAAAGGTATTGATGCATTAGTTAAAATAGATGTTCCAGCTTCATGGGCAGATGCAAAAGTAGAAGATGCAAAAGAAGTAAAAGAACCTGATTTTATAAAAAATATATTAAGACCAATGAACAGACAAGAAGGAGATAACCTTCCTGTAAGTGCTTTCGACGGAAGAGAAGATGGTACATTTGAAAACGGAAGTGCAGCTTTTGAAAAACGTGGTATAGCTGTTACAGTTCCAGAGTGGCAAATTGATAATTGTATACAGTGTAACCAATGTGCATTCATTTGTCCACATGCTGCAATCAGACCAATATTATTAACAGAAGAAGAAGTTAAAAATGCACCTGAAGGTTTTGAAACTAAGAAAGCTATTGGTAAAGGTCTTGAAGGATTACAATATCGTATGCAAGTTAGTGCACTAGATTGTACTGGTTGCGGAAACTGTGCTGATATATGTCCTTCTAAGAATAAAGCATTAATCATGAAGCCAATAGAATCTCAAACAGAAAAAGAAGTTGCTAATTGGGATTATGCAGTTAATAAAGTAACTGTAAAAGATGATTTAATGACTAAAGAAAATGTTAAAGGTAGTCAATTCGCACAACCATTATTTGAATTCTCAGGAGCTTGTGCTGGTTGTGGAGAAACTCCATACATGAAAGTAATAACTCAATTATTCGGTGAAAGAATGTTAGTTGCAAATGCTACAGGTTGTTCATCAATTTGGGGAGGTTCTGCACCAACTACTCCATATTGTAAAAATGCTAAAGGTCAAGGACCTGCATGGGCTAACTCATTATTTGAAGATAATGCTGAGTTTGGATATGGTATGTTATTAGCTGTTAAGCATATGAAAGACTTTATTGAAACGAAAGCTAAAGAATTAGTTGAATTAAATATTCCAGCTGAATTAAAAGATGCGTTGAAATTATGGCTAGAAGGAAAAGATGATCCTGACAAGTCAAAAGAAGCAAAAGCTAAATTAGCTGTTTGGTTCTCTAAAGATTTAGGAGATGACAAAGCTAATAAATTATTAAAAGACATAGCTGATAAAGCAGATTTCTTAGTTAAAAAATCATTATGGATTTCTGGTGGAGATGGTTGGTCATATGATATCGGTTATGGCGGATTAGATCATGTATTGGCATCAGGTGAAGATATAAATGTAATAGTATACGATACAGAAGTATATTCTAATACAGGTGGTCAGTCTTCAAAAGCTACACCAACAGCTGCTGTTGCTAAGTTTGCTGCTTCTGGTAAGAAAGTTAAGAAAAAAGACTTAGGATTGATGGCAACATCTTATGGATATGTATATGTAGCACAAGTAGCAATGGGATCTAACAAGAACCAATTCATGAAGGCATTAACTGAAGCTGAAAGCTACAAAGGACCTTCATTAATCATAGCTTACGCTCCATGTATCAACCATGGTATAAAAGCTGGTATGGGTAAAACACAAGAGCAAGAGAAACTTGCAGTTGAAGCTGGTTACTGGCATTTATATAGATTTAACCCAGAGTTAAAAGATGCAGGAAAGAATCCATTTACACTTGATTCTAAAGAGCCAACAGGAGATTTCCAAGCATTCTTAAGAAGTGAAGTAAGATATACATCACTTGAGAAGACATTCCCAGAAATAGCTGGACAAATGTTTGAAAAAGCTGAAAAAGAAGCTAAAGAAAGATTTGAAACTTACAAACGTATGGCAGAAATGCAATACTAGAATATAAAAAAAACAGCAGCCTTGAGCTGCTGTTTTTTTTTGTAGAAAATTATTAAAAAATGTTAATGATTATAAAAAGGAAATACATATTTTTCATAGAAATAATAAATGTAAATATTGAAAATAGTAGGAAAATTCAAAGGAGGTATAAATGTAGAATATGAACGATATCAAATTAAAAAGAATAGTAACTGCTTTGGTAGCTATAGTAGCAATACAGTTGTTTGCATTAACAACACCATATGATTCATCTAGTTTTTTAGTAAACAACAATGAAGCTTTTGCGAAAAACACTAAAGCAGTTATCAAGAATAGTAAGCCTTTTTCGAGTATGAAAGTTGGAAATAAAATAAAATTTGGAGGAATGGAGTGGTATGTGTATAATCCGCAAAATGGTGGAATAGTTTTAAGTCATAATGATGGAGATAGAGCATGGAATTATGCAAATAATGATTACAAATATAGTTTAATAAGGAGATATCTCAATAAAGGTTTTTTAAATAAAATTCCTAAAGAAGATCAAGCTTTGATACAAGATTGGACATGGAACTGTGGTTTTAAGGATAATGAGGATGATAAGCAAGTATCAGATAAGGTAGGGTTATTAACATATGAAGAAATAGATACTTTTATTGATGAACTAGATAATCTATTAAAACTTGGAGAAGATTCAAAAAAGTATGGTAAATACTATTATGGATGGTTGATTACATTAAGAAATATGTATGAATATGGGCTTGGTTTTTGTAATGATAAAGTTAAAGCTTTTGTATGGAATAATCGTTATGAAAAATATTATTCTGAGGATACAGAAGTTGAAACAAAACAAGAAGTTCGTCCAGTAATTCATTTAAATGAAGGATTATTTATAACTAAGGATGGCACAGTTTTTTCTAAAGATATTAGCATTAATGAAGAACATAATATGGTGATAGATAATGGAATTATCAAGCTATCTGCTTTTGGAGGAAGCGGTAGCTATGAATATAGCATAGATAATGGTATGAGTTGGAGTGAATCAAATGAATTTACTAGATTAAAAGAAGGAATATACACAGTCAAAGCAAGGGATAAAGTAGACAAAAACAAAGAGTCTAATATAAGGACTGTAGAGCTTAAAAAAGCAAAGCTTTATTCAGTTCTTAAATTTAAAGATGCAGTATTTTTTGCAGATAAACAGTGGATAGTATTAAATCCATCAAATGGATTATTAATGATGAGTGAAAACGATGGTAACAGGCAGTGGGATAAAAATTGGTCGAGTGATTATGAAAACAGCTCAGTACGAAAGTATCTAAATAAAGAATTTTCAAATAAAATTTCTCAAAAAGATCAATTGTTGATACAGGATTGGAGATGGAATTGTGGCGAGGATAAATTTGTAACCGATAAAATAGGTTTACTAAGTAAGAGTGAATATGACATGTATAGTGAAGATTTATTATCAAAGTATGGAATAAATAAATTTAATTGGTGGTTGATTAATCCTGATCTAGCGATATGTGAGGATGAGGATTCAAAATACCCTGAAGTAAATGAGTATCCTTCTGGATTAAAATTAGGAGTTCGTCCTGTAATACATATTAGACGAGATTTGTATGTAACTGAAGACAGAGAAATCGTTTTTGATGATAGGAATTTGATAGCACAGATAGAAAGTGCAGATATATATTTATACAGTAAAGATGAAGAAAATGGATTAATAAATAAAATGATTTTAAAAATAGGGGATAAAGAAAAATATCTTAATTGGGAAAATGTATCAAATAGAGCATATGTACCAGAGCTTATCCTAGTTGATATAGATGATGATAAAACTTATGAATTCGTTATTACATTATATAAGAATAACAAATTTGGTGTTATTGAAAAAGAGGTTCATGTGATTAATATTAAGACTTTAGATGAAATAGATACTACAAATTGAATATTCAATAAAATTGAAAAGGATAAGTATAGAAGCATTTAAAATGTATAAATCTAATGGAGGTAAATATGAAAAGATATAGTGCAGTTAAGAAAATAACAATGTTAATAGCTGGAATTATTGTTTTGCAGTTATTTGCAACTCCAATGCATTATAATATGTTTGGCGAATTTTCAATAAATAATAAAGCATGTGCAAAGGATAATAAAGCAGAAACAAAAGAGTATAAGCATCTTAGTGATGTAAAAATAGGTGATGACATAACATTCGGTGAAAAACGATGGTATAAAATAGGTTATGAAACATATGTTTTAAGCTATAACGATGGAGATAGACCATGGAATTATACTAATAATGAATATAAGTATAGTTTAATAAGATGGTACCTTAATCATAATTTTTTAAATAAGATATCTAAAGAGGATCAATCATTAATTGAAGATAGTGGATGGAAATGTGGTAAGGGTAATGATGAATATAGTAAGGAAGTTATAGATAAGGTAGGATTATTAACATATAAATGCCTTAGTACACTTCAAGAAACTATAATGAGTGAATCATATTTAGAGTGTGCAAACAAGTATTACTGGGGATGGACTATGACTCCAATTGGAAATGGTTCAGAAAAAGAAGTTTCAAGCTTAAATAGAAGACGGTGTGGATGCTTTCTTTATTTTGGTGAAACTGTTAGTAAAAAATTAAATGTTCGACCTGTTATACATTTAAATAGTGATTTATGTATATCAGAAGATGGAAGTGTTTTTTTTGAAAACATCACTATTTTAGAAGAACATAGTTTTGTAAGTGATGGAACGATCAAAATATTCGCTTATGGAGGAAGCAATAATTATGAATACAGTATAGATAGAGGTTTGACATGGCACGATTCATATGAATTTACTGGATTAAAAGAAGATACTTATTATGTTATGGCAAGAGACAAATATGATTTAAATAAAGTATCAGATTATAGAACAGTTTACCTTAGAAAAGCAAAGTCGTTTTCTACACTTAAATTTGGAGATGCTGTATTTTTTGCTGGCAGGCAGTGGATTGTATTAAATCCATCAAATGGATTGTTAATTATGAGTGAAAATGATGGTAATAGACAGTGGGATAAAAATTCATGCGAAGATTATGAAAATAGTTCAATAAGAAAGTATTTAAATGAAGATTTTTTAAACAAGATTCCAGAAAAAGAAAGAGCATTAATACAGGACTGGACTTGGAACTGTGGTGAAAAATATAAAGAAGAAGAAAAGACAGTGAGAGACAAAATAGGACTCTTGAGCAAAAGTGAGTTTGATAAATATAATGATTTTTTTTCACAAAATGTTACATTATTTGATTGGTGGTTAATTAATTCAAAAGGTTTAAATGCAGATGTTGATATATGTTATTATATAGGAGTAACATCTCAATCAGGAGTCCGACCAGCAATACATATAAGAAAGGATGTTTTTATTACAGATGATAGAGAAATAGTGTTTGATGATAGAAATTTGATATCACAAATTGATATTGCAGATGTATATCTATACTATAAAAATGAAGAAGATGGATTATTAAAAGACATGATATTAAAGATTGGCGATAAAGAGAGAGTATTTAATTGGACCAATGTATCAGGCACTGCTCCAAAGCTTATAATAGCTGATTTAAACATGGATAAAACAGATGAATTGATAGTGATATTAGCAAAAGCAAATGAAGTTATAGATCATAGTAGGGAAATACATGTTATTAACATTAATACTTTAGAGGAAATAAAAGTTACAAATGTATTAGAAGTTATACATAAAATGAAAATTAATAGTTTCAATGGGTGCTTTGACATACAATAAGATAAATATATGTTACTTGCAAGTTAATAAAATGAATATTACAATAAAAATGTAATTAAATTACAATTTTATATAAGCAGTACAAAATTTAGGATACAAATTTGAGTTGATAAAGTTGGATAATGAGATGAAAAACATGCTTTCAAAACTGCTTGAGGGGCAATCAAGACTTGAGAAAAAAGTAAATGACAATTCTACTAAACTTGAATTTATAGAAAATAAGATAGATATAATTGCAGAAATATAAACTTCACATAAAGAGCAGTATGAAAAACTACTTCACAGTATGCATATGCTAATAAAAAATAAAACTGATGTAATTGAAACAGCTGTAAAGAATATTTCAAAAGATGCTAAAGAAATAAAAGAAAGTGTAGAAGTTCTGAAAAATATAACAGGTAGGCATGAGGTAGACATTAATATATTGAAACGTAGGACAGTTTAAATTTTACGTACTAAATATTAAGACCATTTACTATAATAAATGGTTATTTTTTTATCTCTACAAAACCAAAAATTAACACATAAATACATATATAAAAACAATAGCTATATATTTTAAATAATACACTTTTATTAAATATTATGAAAAAGATGTTGCAAAATTATTACAAAAACGATATAATATATACAAGAAATAACAAAATTACAAAAATAATAATATAATTAAACAATATATTATTATTGTAAATTGTTGTTTATAATACATATAGGGGGTTTTAGGATGAAAAAAGTGTGTGCAATTATTTTAATGATGTTATTAGTTATTTCTTCATTTTCGGTTTATGCTAGTTCACCAGATTCTTTTCTAAGGCCATTAAATTCTTCGTTAAAAAGTGAAGATATTTACATAGGCATACCTTATGATGAGAATTCTACAGCAGGATATGAAATTAAAACAGACAGCAATGGTAATAAATACAAGCAGAGAATAAGGCATATTAAACGTACATCTACTGACCTTACTTTAGTACAATCAGAGTTTTTATTAAGCTTATATCCTGGACAAACAAAAACAGTAACAGAAACTCATACTGATACAAGAAGCACTTCTGTACAGTGGAGTACAACTACCAGTACATCAGCTAGTTTTAAGGCGGTTAATAGTTCGGTTAATACATCAGTAAGTACAACGCTTGCAACGAATAATGCAAGTAGTTCATCTTATTCTATTTCAAAAGGTACTTCTTACGCATTCCCAGTAGGAGCACCAGCTGATGCAAGGTATTGTAACATATATTCAGGTTTTTGCCATGATATATATGAAGTTGTTATAGACTATGTGCCTTATAAAACTTATGACAAAAAAACAAAAGTTACTGATATAATCGTAACTAGTCCTGCAGTTCCTGATGGATTAAGTTATGAGTTTGATATCTCTGTTTGGTTAGCAGATGGTAGGTTCTTACAATATCACACTTTCTGTGCTCCTCATCATTACAATGATGACTATTATAAAATACCAGAAGTTATGCGTGAATTATTACCGTTTGAAGATGGTTACTATCATGAAATTACAAGTGGATATGATTTTAGCAGTAGAGAAGAATTTTATGGTACAATAAAAAAACCTATTCCATATGAAAGACATGTATACATTTATTAAATATAAATATTAAAGTAGGTATTAGGGAAACTTCTTACAAACAAAATTTGTAAGAAGTTTTTTTTGACTTTTGCTAAAAAAATTTCATTTGTAGAAAATTTTCATACATAATTTATTAATTTAAACACCTTGTAAGTATTATTAAAAAAAGATATACTTTTAGTATCTAGGTAGAACATAGACATTATTTGGTTAATAATATATAATAGGTTAATATATATACGGGAGTTGATTGTTTGAAAGTATCAGATATAAAAGAAGTATTATTGAATAGAGATTTTTGTGGAGAAGTTTTACTTGATGAACCAATGAAAAAACATACATATTTTAGGATTGGTGGGAATGCAGATGTGCTAGTCTTACCTAAGAAGATAGAAGATGTAATTTTAGTTTTAAAAGTATGTAATGAGTTAGGGATTGAGTTTTGCATAGTTGGAAATGGAACAAATTTATTAGTTACAGATAAAGGGATAAGAGGAGTAGTTATAAAGCTTGCTGAAAATATTAGTGATATTAAAGTAAATGGTAATAATATAAAAGTCCAGTGTGGAGCATTGCTATCAACAGTAGCTAAAATAGCGCTTAAAAGCTCACTTACCGGCATGGAAGGCGGAAGTGGTATACCAGGATCTATAGGTGGAGCTGTAGCTATGAATGCAGGTGCATATGGATTTGAGATGAGTCAAATAGTAACAAAAGTAAAATGTGTTGATAATAAAGGGAATTTATATATATATAATAATGATGAATTGAATTTTGGGTATAGAAATAGTAAGGCTCAAGATGATAATTTAATAGTTTTAGAAGTAGAACTTGAATTAGAAAAAGGTAATTATGAAGAAATAAAAGTATACATGGATGAGTTAACAGTAAAAAGAACTACTAAGCAGCCACTTCATTTACCAAGTGCAGGAAGCACATTTAAAAGACCTGAGGGCGATTATGCATCAAGATTAATACAAGAAGCAGGATTAAAAGGAATGAGATTTAAAGATGCCCAAGTTTCAGATAAACATTGTGGATTTATAGTAAATTTAGGTAATGCAACAGCAGAAGATGTAATGAATCTCATAAAAATAGTTCAAAAAACTGTTAATGATAAATTTGGAGTAATGCTTGAAACAGAAGTCAAAATAATAGGAGAATTGTAATATGAAGATATTTGCTGATTACCATACACATACAATATACAGTCATGGTAAAGGTACTATTGAAGATAATGTTAAAAGTGCAATTAGTAAAGGATTAAGCAGAATCGCTATTTGTGACCATGGACCGGGGCATATTGGATTTGGACTAGATAAGAGTAAACTTAAGCAGATGAGGAAAGAAATAGATGAATATAATAAAAAATATCAAGAAATAGAAATCTTATTAGGGGTAGAATCTAATATTGTGAGTTATAATGGTGACATTGATATAGATGATGAAATGATTAATTATTTTGACATAATAGCAGTTGGTTTTCACTATGGAGTTTTAATGAATAATATAAAAGATAATTATAGAGTATTTATATTAAATACATTTGCGAAGACTTTTAAAGGGATAAATGAAAAAATGAAACAGCTAAATACAAAAGCACTTTTAATGGCTATGGATAAATATCCTATAGATTTCATAACGCATCCGGGAGCAAAACTTGATGTTGACATAGACCTTTTAGCAAAAGGAGCAGCTGAAAAGAAAGTAGCTCTTGAAATTAATTCTAAACATGGACATTTAACTGTCGAAAATATTAAAAAGGCTGCAAAATATGATGTTAAATTTGTTTTAGGCAGTGATGCACATCATCCCAGTAGAGTAGGAAATTTTGATGAATCAGTAAAAAGGGTGATTGCAGCAAATTTGGATGTTGATAAGATAATAAATGCTAGAAAGACTGACTAAGGAGTGATTAAATGCAATTTGTTATAATAACAGGACTATCAGGAGCTGGGAAAAGTCAAGCTATGAAGATAATGGAGGATATAGGGTATTATTGTATGGACAACCTACCTCCATCATTAATACCTAAGTTTATTGATTTATATATACAATCAAAAGACAGAATAAAAGAAGTAGCATTAGTTGTAGATATAAGAGGTGGCAAATTTTTCAACGATTTATTCGAGAATCTGGATGAATTAAAAGCAGATGGTTACGAATATAAAATATTGTTTTTGGACTGTGACGATAGTGTTTTAGTTCATAGGTATAAAGAGCTTAGAAGACCACACCCATTAAATCCTCAGGGCAGCATTATAGAAGGTATTAACAAAGAAAGAAATTTACTTGAAGAAGTCAAAAAGAAATCAGACTATATTATAAATACTAGTAATTTTACAACGGGCATGTTAAAAGAAGAAATAAAGAAATTGTTTTTAGAAGGAAAAGAAGTAGATAATTTTATTGTATCAATTTCATCATTTGGGTATAAGTACGGAATTGTTATCGATGCAGATTTGGTATTTGATGTAAGATTTTTACCTAATCCACATTACGTAGATGAATTGCGTCCAATGACAGGTAATGATCAAAAAGTGAAAGACTATGTAATGAAGTGGAATGAGACAAAGGTATTCGTTGATAAACTTACAGATATGATAGATTTTCTAATACCTTTTTATATAAAAGAAGGAAAGATGCAATTGATGATAGCTATAGGGTGTACTGGTGGCAAGCATAGATCTGTTACAATTGCTAATTATTTGTACGAATATCTAAAAAGTAATGGTCATAAAGTAGCAATAAACCATAGAGACAGCTATAAAAGAAAGGCTTAAGTATTAGTTTAAGGCATATGAAAAAAATAAACAAGTCAAATTACGAAGTGATTTTGATTATTTTCTAGGCACTTAATTACGCGCATACTGACTGTATGTAAGTGATTGAGTAACAACGAAAATATTCAAAAGAACGAGTAAAATGATTAGTTTATTTTTTGAATATGCCTAATATAGGGAGGAATTTAACATGCAAGAACAGCCTAAGATAGTTGTAATAGGTGGTGGTACAGGTCTTTCGGTATTGTTGAGAGGGTTAAAAAATTATACTAAAAACATAACTGCAATAGTTACCGTAGCTGATGATGGTGGTAGTTCAGGAATTTTAAGAGAAGATTTAGGAATGTTAGCACCCGGGGATATTAGGAGTTGTTTATTAGCATTAGCAAACACAGAACCAATGATGGAAAAGCTATTACAATATAGATTTACAGAAGGTAATTTAAAGAATCAAAGCTTTGGTAACCTTTTTATAGCAGCAATGAATGGAATATGCGGAAACTTTGAATTAGCTATCAAAGAAATGAATAACGTTTTAGCAGTAACAGGGAAAGTTCTGCCAATGACATTAGAAGATGTTAGACTAAAAGCACGTTTAAATAATGATGTTATAATAAAAGGAGAATCATATATACCTGAGTACTGCATGGAAAATGAAGTATATATTGAGCAGATGTATATAGAGCCTGAGATATGCAAGCCATCTGAGGAAGCTATAACAGCAATACATGATGCAGATATTGTAGTACTTGGACCGGGAAGTCTTTTTACAAGTATTATACCCAATTTGCTAATCGAAGGGATAACAAAGGCAATAGATAAATCTAAAGCAAAATGTGTTTATATCTCAAATGTAATGACACAACCTGGTGAAACAGATAATTATACAGTAACAAAGCATGTTAAAGGTATTTTAAATCATTCTCAATTTAATATTATTGATTACGTAATAGCTAACTCTGAGAATATACCGAATCAAGTATTATTAAAATACTATAAAAAGGACGGAGCTAAGCCTGTAATACTAACAGAAAAAGATAATGAACAATTAAAAGATTTGGGTATAACACTAATTCAAGATTATTTGGTTGATATAAAGAAGAATTATATTAGGCATGATGCTGATAAGTTAAGTAAATTAATATTAAGTTTGTTAAAAAACTATTAAATTTATAAAAAAAGTATGGTTTATTATATAGTTAAAGAAATTTTATATACTAAAGGCTAAAAATTTAGACAAAGATGCGATGAGTTTCGCATTTTTGTTTATTTAAGAAGAAAAAACATATAATAGTTAGTTGCAAAGCAAAATTTAAATATAATATGTACATAACATTAACTATTTTAGCTTATAAGTTGTGGGCGAGGGATCCATCTCATAATCTTTGACGGCTGGGCAAGAGCCCGTTTTGAAATGAATAAGAAGCTCACTACTCACTGCGTTCCTAGCAGTAAGTGATTCACTCAAAATCGTAGATTTTGGTTCTTTACTTAAGAGCGATGAAGAAACAAACTCTTGAAGGCACGCTTTCAAAGAAACATGAGATGGTTTCCTAGTAACTATATTGGTATTTTTACAACTGTTTTATGGGGGAAAAACTGGGTTGCTTCATAGCTGTAAACATTGAATTTATGTATAGTGTAGAGTTTTGCAATTAACTAAAATATATATAACAAGGGGGTAAAAAATGCATAAATTATTAAAAGAACTTAGCGAAAATGTAATAAAAGATAACAACATGTTAGAAGAAAGTGTTAGGATTTTAGAAAAATATGAGAAACATATAGTAGCTGAACATGTAAAACAAGTAGGTTTGAAAGCTAAAGAATTAGCTATTGTTTTTGGGGTTGATGAAAATAAAGCTGAGATAGCAGGTTTTTTTCATGACATAAGTGCAGTTATTCCTAATAACAAGAAAATAGAAGTTGCAGAATCGTTGAATATGAAAATATTTAATGAAGAAAGAGAACTTCCAAATTTAATTCACCAGAGGCTTTCAAAAGAAATTGCTAATTTAATGTTTGCAGTAAAAGACAAAGAAATATTAGATGCAATATCATGTCATACGACATTAAAAGCTAATCCAACAAAATTAGATATGGTAGTATTTATAGCAGATAAAATAATGTGGGATCAAAGTGGAACACCGCCTTATATAAAAGAAGTCAAGGAAGGTTTAGATGAATCATTAGAACAAGGAGTACATGTGTTTATTAATTATTTATACAAAACTGCAAACATAATTCATCCTTTACTTGAAGATGCACATGATTTTTTTAATGAAAAACAATCAAAATTTTAGAAAACATGACATATAGTTGTTCACTTTTGTTTGTTATCATAAGATATAACAAATAAGGGAGGATAATAATATGAATTATGAAATAATAACTTTAGAAGAGAAAAAAATTGTAGGTATATCAAAAAAAATTATTAATAATGGAGAAGCAGTAAAAGACATAGCTGAAATGTGGAATCAATTTAATGTTAAAAATATTTACAATGAAATATTAGATAAAGCAGTACCAAATGTTATGGGAATTTACTATGATTATGAAGGAGATTATACAAAGCCTTATAATTTCATGATTGGCTGTGAAGTAAAGAAATCAGATAGTTTAAATGAAGAGATGTCACAAATAATAATACCATCTGGCAAATATGCAAAATTCACAGTAAGAGGGAATGTTCAAAAAGCTGTTGGAGAAGGCTGGATGAAAATTTGGAATATGAACTTAGATAGAGCTTACACATATGATTTTGAATTATACCGTAATAATTCAGAGGATATGAGTGATATGATTGTAGATATATTTATTGCATTGAAATAAACCAAAAACAAAGGTTATGACTAATTTTATGTCATAACCTTTATAGATTATTGATTTTCTATTTTTTCTAAGATATATGCTATGCAAAGCTTTGTAGTATTTTCTAAAGAAATCACATGAGTTCTTTCAAATGAATGAGAAGCATCAACACCTGGTCCAATTAACCCATGCTTAAATCTTCCACCTGCTCTCACAGCAGCACTCGCATCTGAGCCATAATGAGGATAAATGTCTACCTTATAATCTATATTGTTGTCTTGTGCAAGCTTGATTAATCTATTCCTAAGTCCAAAATCATAAGGACCGCTCGAGTCTTTTGCACAGATAGTAACATTGTATTCATCTGAAGCTTGGCCATCTCCTAAAGCTGCCATATCAACAGCAACAAATTCCTTAGTATTTTCAGGGACAGAACCCGCTGCACCATGACCTACTTCTTCATAATTACTTATAAAGAAATTTACTGTATGAGGAATAGAAATTTTGTTATTAATTAAATATTTGCAAGTTCCTAAGATAGCAGCAATACCAGCTTTATCATCAAGGTGTCTTGATTTTACAAATCCACTATCAGTTATTTTAACTCTAGGATCAAAATAAATGAAATCACCTACATTTATACCAAGCTTCTTAACATCTTCTTCATTTTTTACTATTTCATCTAATCTAATTTCCATATTTTCTTCATTTCTTTCAGTACTACCAGTTTTTTCACCGTAAACATGAGTAGAAGCTGTTTTAATTAATATAGTTCCTGTATATTGCTTATTATTAATAGTGTTAATTGTTATATATTCTCCTTCAACAGAGTTAAAAGCATATCCACCAATTTTAGTAAATTTTATTCTGCCATTAGATTTTATTTCCTTAACCATACCACCTAATGTATCTACATGACCTGACAAAGTTTTTTGATAATCATTATCCTTACCCTTAATAGTAGCAACCAGTGCACCTTTTATAGTCTTGTATGTATCAATTCCCATGTTGTCAAATTCCTTTTTAACTAAATCTATTGCTTTGACTGTATCTCCTGTAGGACTAGGTGTATTTAGTAATTTCTCCATAAAATTTAATATATATTCATTATCAAATCTCATTAAAAAACACTTCCTTCGTAAATGATTTTATATAGTATAATTAGCCTATACTAATAATATATAGTATATATTATTATTAAAACTATGGCAATAAATCCAATAATGTATTATAATTAACTTTAACATATTTGATTAATAATAAGTTGAAAGAAAGATGATAATATGTTAAATTAATAATGTGTACTCTTTTTTAGAATATATTTTTCTTAATTGTTTTAATAATACAATGTTAGAGAAATAATATACATTATGTTAGAGAATTAATAATTATGAATAATGTTGGTTAGGAGAAGATGCAAATGTCATTTTCGTCAAAGACAAAAAATGAAATAGCGAGAATACCTTTGAGTAAAAAATGTTGTCAGATTGCTGAAATAGCAGGTTTTGTAAGAATGAGTGGTAGTATAAGTTTAAGTGGCTTTAAAAAGATTAATTTAAAACTATCTACTGAAAATGCTGCCGTTGCTCGAAGATTATTTATAATACTTAAAACTCTTTTTAATTCTCATACAGAGGTTATGGTAAGAAAAAATAAACAACTTAAAAAGAATAACAATTATTTAATAGTGGTTGATGATGAAGTTATTGCAAAGAATATTTTGATACAAACAGGGATTGTAGATAAAGATTGCAGTAACTTATTTGACATAAATTATAATGTACCTAAAAAAATTATACATAATGATTGCTGTAAAAGAGCATATATTAGAGGAGTTTTTTTAGGTGGAGGTTCTTTAAGTGATCCGGAAAAAACTTATCATTTAGAATTTGTAACTCGCAATGAAAAACACGCAAAAGATTTGCTACAAATAATGAACTTATATGACTTGAATTCAAAAATAGTTATACGTAAAGAAAATTATGTAGTATACATAAAAGAATCTGAAAAAATCGTTGATCTGTTAAATATTATAGGAGCACATACTGCGCTTCTTAATTTAGAAAATATTCGAGTGTTTAAAGACGTTAGAAATAATGTTAATAGGATTATTAATTGTGAAACAGCAAATTTAAATAAAACTATTGAAGCTGCGTTAAGGCAAGTTAATAATATTGAATATATACAAAATACAATTGGCATTGAAAATCTTCCGGAAAACTTAATTGAGATAGCTCAGTTGAGATTACAAAATAAGGATGCTACTTTAGTTGAGCTTGGGAAAATGTTAACATTGCCGATTGGGAAATCAGGTGTAAATCATCGACTAAGAAGAATTGAAAGAATAGCAGATAAATTAAGGAGAGAGGTGAAAAAATGAAATCAGCAAATATAGTTGTAAAGAATAAAGTAGGTTTACACGCTAGACCAGCTGCTTTGTTTGTACAAAGAGCAAGTAAGTTTTTAAGTGATATATATATAAAAAGAGATAATAAGGAAATAAATGGTAAAAGCATTATGGGTATTATGGCTTTAGGAGTTTCATATGGTGACGAAATTACCATAATAGCTAGTGGTGATGATGAAAATGAAGCTATTGATACATTAGTTGATTTTTTAAATAATGTTGATGATGAGTAGGTATGTATTTATTCCAAATATTAAATTATGATTATTTATTAAATTAATATAAAAATTATAGAGGATTTCAATATTTATCTATAGAAATTTAATAAGTATGAATGGTTTTACTCATATGAATTGTGTTCCAACAATTTGAAAAAATTAGAGGTAACTTACATGAGATTATTAACGGTTAATAAAATCAAAGAAGATATGGTTTGTGCTAAAACGGTTTTCACTGCTAATGGTACAATACTAATAAACAAAGGAACAAAGATAAAATACAATTACATTGAAAGATTATTAAAGCATGGTATAAAGAGAATATATATAGAGAATGATTTAATAGGGGATATAGAAATAGATGATATAATAAAAGATGAAGCTATACAAAAAGCTATTAGTATAGTGGATTCAACTATGAACAATATATCATACTATCAGGAAATAGATATAGAGCAAATAAGAAGTGTTTTAAATACAATAATAAAAGATTTGTTTGATAATAACAATCTAATCGTACAAATTATGGAAATAAGGGCTATAAATGAATACACCCTAGAACATTGTGTAAAAGTTGCAGTACTATCTTTATTAACAGGATTAACTTTAGGATATAGCAAAGATGAACTTATGGATTTAGGAACAGGAGCTATATTACATGATGTTGGGAAAGCTTTAATTCCTA
Organism: Abyssisolibacter fermentans; assembly: GCF_001559865.1. Taxonomy (NCBI): domain Bacteria; kingdom Bacillati; phylum Bacillota; class Clostridia; order Eubacteriales; family Clostridiaceae; genus Abyssisolibacter; species Abyssisolibacter fermentans. Next base: position 17,932 of record NZ_LOHE01000028.1, on the reverse strand, counting down.
AAGAAATTATAAATAAACCTTCACAACTAACTAAAAAAGAGTATGATATAATCAAAGAACATACAAACCTTGGATATAAAGCTATAAGAAGGCAAAATTGTGTTAATGATAAAGTATGCGAAATAATACTCTTGCACCATGAAAGGTATGATGGGAAAGGATATCCTACAGGTTTAAAAGGAGATGAAATACCTGAATATGTGAAGATTGTATCTATAGCAGATGTATATGATGCTCTTACTACAGATAGAGTATATAGAAAAAGAGTTGAAGTTAGCATGGCTATTGAATATCTAATGTCCATGGGTGGTATACAGTTTGATTATACTCTAGTTAGAAAATTTATAAAGAATATTGCACTATATCCTATTGGTAAAGGAATAATACTCAATACAAAAGAAAAAGGTTTTGTAGTTAATAATTTTAAGAATTTTCCAACAAGACCTGTAGTGAAAATAGTATATGATTCAGATGGTAAAAAATTAAGTGAACCTTATGAAATTAATCTTATCAATAGTAATACCATAACTATTGTAGCAACATTTAATGATGTGTAATGATAGTAATCAAAGAGAATTAAAGTATATTAAAAATACTTAATTCTCTTTTTTATAATAAAAAATTCTGCAACAAAAGCTCAAAAAATTGTTAAAATAACTAGGGTAAACCTTTGAGGGAAGTGTTACTCAATGTTTTTGTGTTGAAGCCATACAAGACATTTTTTTTACTCGGAGATGCCTATATTTTTCTGATTATATAAAGATGAAAAAATATAGGCATCAATGTCGTGGTCAAAAAATGTCATGTAGCTTCTATAGGATATAATGGTTAATTTCTTTATGGGCAGGCGTTGTGAGTAAGAAGTTATTACATAATGGTGATTTATTACCAAATGGAGTGGGGCACGAATCTGAGAATCTTTGCTGGCGCCTGTAAAGAACCAATTTTTTTCATTTAATATAGAAGCGTTGAAAAAATTGTTCCTTAAAAGTTACCTGCAAAGAAACCTCAGATTGAGCCCTAGTTAATTTATTGGTTGAAACAGTTACTAGAGCAATTGGTTACTGTTTGTTTAGAGTAGATGCGATTAGAAAAAATATATGAGTAACCATTTTTAAAGTGGCTTAAGCCGCTTTTGAACATAATAAAGTTTTTTACAATAAAAATTCAAATAAATTGTTGTAAAAATATGTTGTAATTGTCTATTAGAATATCTATATAAGTTATATTGTAAAATGAATATTAATACTTTATAATTAAACTAAGATAAATGATTGTATTGATTTTAGAGTAGAAAGGAATAGGAATAATATGTCTGATTTTACACATCTTCATGTTCATACGGAATATAGTTTGTTGGATGGAGCCGCAAGAATAGATAAGCTTATAGATAAAGTAAAAGAGCTGGGAATGGATAGTATAGCTATAACAGACCATGGTAATATGTTTGGTGTAGTGAATTTTTATAAAACTGCAAAAAATAAAGGAATAAAGCCTATTATTGGATGTGAAGTATATGTGTCAAAAAGAAAATATACTGATAAAGATCCTGTTAAAGATAAAAGACAGTATCACTTAGTATTGTTAGCAAAAAATAATGAGGGTTACATTAATTTAATGAAAATAGTATCTGAAGGATATATAAATGGATTCTATTACAAGCCAAGAATAGATTTTAGTGTACTTGAAAAGTATAAAGGCGGGATAATAGCACTTAGTGCATGTTTAGCAGGAGAAGTACAATATCACCTAAATAATGATAATTATGATAAGGCAAAAGAAATTGCTTTAAAATATAGTGATTTCTTTGGTAAGGATAATTATTATTTAGAACTGCAAGATCATGGAATAGAAGAACAAACTAAGATAAATAAACAACTTATTAAGCTAAGTGAAGAAACAAACATACCAATGGTAGTTACAAATGATGTTCATTATATAGAAAAAAGTGATGCAAAGGTTCACGATGTTTTGCTATGCATACAAACAGGTAAGTCTGTTAATGAGCAAGATCGTATGAGATTTCCAACAGAAGAGTTTTACTTAAAATCAGAAGAAGAAATGAGACTTTTATTTCCTAAACTTGACGAAGCATATAAAAACACAAAAACAATAGCTGACAGATGTAATGTTAAATTTGATTTTAATACTTTACATTTGCCACAATATGAAATACCAGAGGGTTATACAAATAAGCAATATTTAAGAGAACTTTGTTATAACGGTTTAAAGGAGAAGTATGATGTAATTACAGATGAACTAAAGGAAAGACTAGAGTACGAGATTAGTACTATAGAAAATATGGGTTATGTCGACTATTTTTTAATAGTATGGGATTTTATAAAATTTTCAAAAGATAATGGGATAATGGTTGGACCTGGTAGAGGTTCAGCTGCAGGAAGCGTTGTATCTTATGTGTTAGGAATAATAGATATTGATCCAATGAAGTATAATCTAATATTTGAAAGATTTTTAAATCCTGAGAGAGTATCTATGCCAGATATAGATATTGATTTTTGCTATGAAAGAAGAGAAGAAGTTATTGAATATGTTATAAGAAAGTATGGTGCTAATAGAGTTGCTCAGATAGTTACGTTCGGTACAATGGCTGCTAGAGGAGCTATAAGAGACGTAGGAAGGGCGCTTGACATGAGCTATGGTGAAGTAGATTATGTAGCTAAGCTTATACCTATGGAATTAGGTATGAATATTTCAAAGGCGTTAGAAGTGAGTCCTAAATTTAAACAAGCATATGATAGTGAAACAAAAGTGAAAGGACTTGTAGATATAGCAAAAGCTGTAGAAGGTCTTCCTAGACATACATCTACACATGCAGCGGGTGTAGTAATATCAAAGCTACCAGTAAATGAATATGTGCCGTTAAGCAAGAATGGTGATTGCATAACAACCCAATATACAATGACAGAGCTTGAAGAATTAGGCTTATTAAAAATGGATTTTTTAGGTTTGAGAAATCTGACCGTTATTAGAGATGCAATAGATCTAATTGAAGCTAATCACAATGTGAAAGTTAGTTTTACTAAAGACGATTATGAAGATGGAAATGTATATAAAATGTTTGCAAAAGGTGAAACCTTAGGAGTATTTCAATTTGAAAGTTCTGGTATGAGACATTTCTTAAAAGAGCTTAAACCAGATTGTTTAGAGAATATAATAGCTGCAAACTCTCTATATAGACCAGGACCAATGAGTCAAATACCAACATATATAGCAAATAAAAACCACCCAGAAAGTATAAAATATTTACACCCCAAATTAGAACACATATTAAATGTGACTTATGGTTGTATGGTATATCAAGAACAAGTTATGCAAATAGTTAGAGATATTGGTGGATTTTCTATGGGAAGGTCTGACCTTGTTAGAAGAGCAATGAGTAAGAAGAAAATGAAAGTAATGGAACAGGAAAGAAAACATTTCATATACGGTAAAAAAGATGAAAACGGAGAAGTTGAAATTTGTGGTGCAATAAGTAATGGGGTAGATGAAGATACAGCTAATAAAATATATGACTTGATGATTGATTTTGCAAAATATGCATTTAATAAATCACATTCAGCTGCATATGCACTGTTGGCATACCAGACAGCATGGCTTAAATTTTATTACCCGATTGAATTTATGGCTGCACTATTAACCAGTATTATGGGAAATACAAATTCAATATCGCTATATATCCAGGAATGCAAGAGACTTAATATTGAAATATTACCACCAGATATAAACGAGAGTTATGCTTCTTTTACAGTATTTAAAGGTAAGATACGTTTTGGACTAGCTGCAATAAAAAATGTTGGTAATTCAGTTATAGAATCTATAATAAGAGAAAGAAGATCAAATGGTAAATTCATGAGTCTTACTGATTTTTGTTCTAGAGTAGATGATGGATCATTAAATAAAAGAACCGTAGAAAGCTTAATAAGAAGTGGAGCCATGGATTCACTAGGAGGAAACAGATCTCAATATTTGGCAGTACATGAACGCATTATGGCTCATATCAATAATGATAGAAAGAAAAATATAGAAGGACAATTCTCAATCTTTGATCAAATAACTGATTGTAGTATTTCAGTAAATGATGATAATTTGCCAAATATTAATGAATTTGATACTAAAAACTTGTTATCAATGGAAAAGGAAATGGCAGGCGTCTATTTAAGTGGACATCCATTATCTGAAATAGAACAAGAATTAAAAAATATATCTAGTACTAATACGAGTGAAATAAGAGAGGCAAATGAAAATCTGGGAGAAGGCAAACAGAGTACATTATTAAATGATGGTATTAATGTAACTTTAGGAGGAATTATTACTAATACAAAAGAAATGATTACTAAAAACAATAATATGATGGCATTTGTTACATTAGAGGATTTGTACGGTTCGATAGAAACTATTGTATTTCCAAAGATATTCGATAAATATGAAAAACATATAAAAGAAGATAATGTAGTAATTATGCAAGGAAGACTAAATTTAAATGAATCAGATGACCCTAAAATTATTATAGATAGAATAAAACCGTTAGTAGGTATGAAAAAACAAAAACTTTATCTAAAAATTGCAAGTAATATGGATTTAAAAATATTTAATGATATAAAAGGAATATTGAGAAGATATAATGGAAGTACACCGGTTTTTGTATATATTGAAAAAGATAAAAAAACAGTAAAAGCAGACAATCAACATTGGGCAGATGTAGACGAATCTAATTGTTTAGATAGCTTAAAAGCATTATTAGGAAGCGATAATGTTGTATTAAAGTAAAATTATCATATAAATAATCGAATTTGATAAAAAAAATATTAACTGCATAAAAAAATATGCTATAATTAAAGTAATTATGAGTAATATTGAATATGTAATAGGATATACTATTATTGTAAATTAGCAGTTATAATAAAAGTTATATATAAAGCTTGCTCAATAATAAAATAGGGAGGCAAAGCAATGTGGACAGCAGTTTATTTAGCAAATAGTTTTGAGGCTGCTCAAGACATAAAAAAGAAGTTAACATTAGAAGGCTTTGTAGTTAAAATTGAACAATTTAGTAAATATGAAAGTAATACTATTTACAAGATATTAGCTCCTGAATTTGAAGCAGAAGAGGTTCAAAATGTTATTCACGAGCTTGGTTTATAAAATATACTGATAAATGTTTTTTTAAAAACAACGTGGGACAAGTTATGTCCATGAGGGGCAAAAAAGTAAGGAGGGTATATATATGAAAAAAATAGGCATTTTAACTAGTGGAGGAGATGCTCCAGGAATGAACGCAGCTATAAGAGCTGTTGTTAGATCAGCAATATACAATGGGTTAAAAGTTATGGGAATAAATAAAGGATATCAAGGATTAATAGAGGGAAATATAACAGAAATGACACTGTCTTCTGTTGGAGATATAATTCATAGAGGAGGTACTATATTAAAAAGTGCTAGATGTGATGAATTTAGAACTGAAGAAGGTAGAAAAAAAGCAATTAATGTATTAAATGTTTTTGGTATAGAAGGTTTAGTAGTAATAGGCGGAGATGGTTCATTTAGGGGAGCAAAAAAATTAAGTGAAGCTGGAATTGCAACTATAGGATTACCTGGAACAATAGATAACGATCTTGCATATACAGATTTTACGATTGGATTCGATACAACTGTTAATACTGTATTAGATGCAATAAGTAAAATTAGAGATACATCTACATCACATGGAAGAGCAAATATTATTGAAGTAATGGGAAGACATTGTGGTGATATTGCTTTATATGCTGGATTAGCAGGAGGAGCTGAAAGTATTATTTTACCAGAGGAAGGTTTTGATATAGATGAGGTATGTAAAAAGCTTCTTCAAGGGAAAAATAGAGGTAAACTACATAGTATAATAGTTTTAGCTGAAGGTGTAGTTGCTGAAGGATCACAAAATGCTTTTGAATTAGGTAAAGAAATAGAAGACAAAACAGGTATAGAAACAAGAGTAACTGTACTTGGTCACATTCAAAGAGGTGGAAGTCCATCTACAAACGACAGGATAATGGCTAGTAGAATGGGTGCAAAAGCTGTAGAACTTCTTATGAAAGATGAATCAGGAAAAGTTATAGGAATTAAAGGAAATGAACTTTTTGCAATGGATATTGATGAAGCATTAGCTACTGATAAAAAATTTAATAAAGATATGTATGAACTTGCAAAAATACTTTCTATATAGGAGTGATTAAATGAAAAAAACAAAGATAGTATGTACTTTAGGACCATCTACAGACAAGGAAGAAATTTTAAAAAGTATGATTGTAAGCGGCTTTAATGTTGCTAGGTTGAATTTTTCGCATGGCAGCCATGATGAACAGCAAGGTAGAATCGACATGGTTAAGAAATTAAGAAAAAATGAAAATACTCCCATTGCCATTATGCTGGACACAAAAGGGCCTGAGATTAGGACTGGAGATTTCGAAAATGGCGTGGTTGAATTAAAAGAAGGGCAAAATTTTACGATTACTACAAGAGACATTTTAGGAAATGACCAAATATGTGCTGTAACATATAAAGGGCTAACAGATGATGTTAAAGTAGGGGATACAATACTAATAGACGACGGTTTAGTTGGACTTGAGGTTATTACTAAACCAAATTCTACCGATATATTATGCGTAGTGAAAAATGCTGGTGTTATAAAAAATAAAAAAGGTGTTAATGTACCGGGTGTAAAAATTAATTTACCCGCTATAACTCAAAAAGATGTAGATGATATTGAATTTGGTATAAAAAATGATATAGATTTTATAGCTGCTTCATTCATTAGAAAGTCAGCAGATGTATTAAAAATAAGAGAAATACTAGAAGCAAATAATGCATCTGACATAGAAATTATTTCAAAGATAGAAAATCAAGAAGGCGTAGATAACATTGACGAGATTATAGAAATTTCTGATGGTATAATGGTAGCTAGAGGTGACTTAGGAGTAGAAATTCCAGCAGAAGATGTACCATTAGTACAAAAAATGATAATAAAGAAATGTAATAAAGCAGGAAAACCAGTAATAACAGCTACACAAATGCTTGATTCAATGATTAGAAATCCAAGACCTACAAGAGCTGAAGTTACAGACGTAGCAAATGCTATATTAGATGGAACAGATGCAATAATGTTATCAGGGGAGACAGCAGCTGGTAAATATCCAATTCAAGCAGTTGAGACTATGTCAAATATAGCAAAGAAAATAGAAACAACAATAGATTATGAAAGAATATTAAAAAAGAAAGCTTATAGAACTATATCAGTAACAAATGCAATAAGCCATGCTACATGTACGACAGCTTTAGAATTGGGAGTAGCTGCTATAATAACTGCAACATCTTCTGGTTATACAGCAAGAGCAGTTTCTAAATTTAGACCTAAATCTCAAATAATAGCTGCAACAAGTAGTAGTAAAGTTAGAAGAAAACTATGTTTGGTTTGGGGAGTTGAATCGATTCTGATAGAAGAAAGTAATTCAACAGATGAAATTATTGAAAATTCAGTATCAAATGCAGTAATAAAGGGATATATCAATAATGGAGACTTAGTTGTTATAACTGCTGGAGTTCCAGTTGGAGTGTCTGGAAGTACGAATTTAGTTAAAATACACACAGTTGGTGAGATAGTATTTAAAGGAACAGGAATCGGAAGAAGCTCTGCTATAGGTAATGTTTGCAAAATACAAAATATAAAAGATGCAGAGGAAAAATTTGAAGAAGGAAATGTTATAGTTAGTATAGCTACAGATAAAGATATGGTAAAATATATGGAAAAAGCGGCAGCTATAATAACAGAAAAAGGCGGGCTTACTTCACATGCAGCAGTAGTAGGATTAAACCTTGGAATACCAGTCATAGTAGGTGCAGATAATGCTTTAGAAAAATTACAAGATGGAGATTTAGTAACAGTAGATGGAAATGGTGGAGTAGTATTTAAAGGAGCAGCAAGAATATTATAAAAAGATATTATTATTTATTTAATTACTGGGATATGATTTATCCCAGTTTGTTTATAATAAGGCGCAAGATGTCCTCTAACCTCTATAGGTGCGGGTACCGATTAGACTTGCAAGACAGACATTGTGAAATCTTTCGCCTTGTTGAAACGGTGTGTAGCAATTACTTCGCAATTGCTTCTGTTGTTATAACAAGGCGCAAGATGTCCTCTAACCTCTATAGGTGGCTGGCACCGATTAGATTTGCAAGAAAGGCAATGTGAAATTTTTCGCCTTGTTGAAACGGTGTGTTACAATTACTACGTAATTGCTTCCGTTGTTATAATCGAAGATTTTATTCTAATCTTTCTAAACTTAAATATTTATCCAATGGATATCTACTCTAAAAATTGATATAATATTATGGTGAAATAGTTGTTCAAAAAAAGAATTTTAATGGGGGATATACATATGATTAAAGAGACTAAGTTTAGAGTTAGATATGAAGAAACAGATCAAATGGGTATAGTTTACCATTCAAATTATTTTATTTGGTTTGATATTGGCAGGACTGAATTTTTAAGAGAAATAGGAGTGTACTATAGAGAATTAGAAGAAATAGGAGTATTGTTACCAGTTATAGATGTAGGATGTAAATATCTACAGCCGGCAAAATATGATGATGAAATATGTATAAAAACAAAATTAACTAAAGTAAGAGGAGTAAGAGTGGTTTTAAATTATGAAGTTAGATGTAATGGTAATACATTAGCTTTAGGACATACAGAACATGCATTTGTTGATAAAAAACTAAGACCAATAAATTTAAAGAAACAATTCCCGAATATATGGGATAAATTAATCAAGTCTGTATCATTAGAGTAATTAAATTAGGAGGATTGAAAATGTTAGGTAAGCTCATTTTGCTTTTTACAGTAGTGCCTTTGGCTGAGCTTTATATATTGTTAAAGGTTGCTGAAGCTACGAGTGCATTAACGACATTTCTAATAGTGATAATCACAGGGGTAGTTGGAGCATATTTAGCTAAAAGTGAAGGGAAAGCAATAATATCAAAAATTAAATATGAATTAAGTTGTGGTCACATGCCAGCGGAAAATTTGATAGATGGACTATGTGTTTTAGTAGGAGGAGCATTCTTAATTACTCCCGGAATAATTACAGACATAGCTGGATTTAGTTTAGTAATACCTTTTACAAGAGTTTTATATAAGAATTTTATAAGAATAAAATTTAATAAAATGCTTGATAAAGGTAATATAAATTTTTGGAGGTATTAGTATGCAATTGAGAAAACTAGGAAGAACAAACTTTGATGTTTCAGCTGTTGGTTTTGGAGGAATACCTATTCAAAAAGTTGATGAAAAAAAAGCAGTAGAACTAATAAAAGCCTCAAAACAAAATGGAATAAATTTCATAGACACTGCAAGAGCTTATGGAAGAAGCGAAGAATTAATAGGATATGGTATAAAAGAAACTGGTAGAGAAAATTGGTATATAGCAACCAAATCTCCAGCTAGAACATATGAAGCAATGAAGAAGGATATAGATATTAGCCTTAAAAAACTAAATATTGATACAATAGATTTATACCAAATGCATAACGTAAAGACAGTAGAAGCATATGAGCAAGTAATGTCATCAAGTGGAGCATTAAGAGCATTAAAAGAGGCTAGAGCACAAGGTAAGATTAAAGCAATAGGAATAACAAGTCATACATTAGCGATATTAGAAGATGCAGTAGAAACAGGCGAATTTGCAACTATACAATTTCCATATAATCCGGTAGAACCACAAGCGGAGGGAATATTTAAAAGAGCAAAAGAACTTAACATAGGAGTAATAGTAATGAAGCCCGTTGCTGGTGGAGCAATAAGAAATGTAGAATATTCAATAAGATATATACTAGAAAATACTAATGTTTCAACAGTTATACCAGGAATGGATAAAGTAGAACATATAAGAGCAAATACAGCAGTAGCTAATGATTTAAGACCTTTAACAGACGAAGAAAGACAAGTAATAATGACAGAAGCTAAAGAATTAGGAACAGAGTTTTGTAGACGCTGCGGTTATTGTGCACCCTGTCCACAAGGTATAGATATACCATCACAATTTATACTAGAAGCATATCTTACAAAATATGATTTAGAAGATTGGGCTAAAGAAAGATTTAATGGATTAGATAAGACTGCACATGACTGTATTGAGTGCGGTTCATGTGAACCAAGGTGTCCTTATGATTTACCAATTAGAAAGATGATGAAGAGAGTTTCAGAAAATTTTTCGAAATAAATAAAAAAAGTTTTGAATATAAGAATAAATATATTATAATTGGTTATAATTAAGAAATATGTTTTTGAAAAAAAGGGCAACTGATTTTGGTATTTTTTTGCGCTCAGCGATAGCTGAGTTTTTTTTTAGCAGAAACAAAAGCGCTTACTAATTAAGAAGAAAGTAGTAAGCGACAAAACTCGTAACTATCAATCAGATGTTTCAGGATTAATATACAAAGGTCTAGCTATAGGCTTTTCAAAATTATATCCATTAAAACTATCAATAGAATTATTATTAACCTTAACAGAAATATATTTTACATCTTTAATACTAGTAAAAGAAAACAATATAGAATCTATCATCATAGTTTTTAAATTTTCATTTCCATCATGAGCTGTTAAGAATTCTTTGCTAAAATTTAGAGTAAGTATACTATCATTAAAAGAACTATCAACAAGTTTAACATTCTTAGGAATAACATTTAACATTCCATGATATTCATAATTCTGCATAGTTTTAAAAATCTTTTGAGCTTTTGTATTAATATCATCAGAATTATTTATAGAAAGAACATCACAATCAACTAGAAAATATCTTTTACCACTATCATAAGCTAGATAAGCTTTGTTGTATATATTGTACTGTATAGAATTATTTATTTTTTTGCCATTAAAAAAAGTATCAGCCTTATTATAATCTACTAAAAACTTTATTCTTCCTACATTGGGTAGTGTTCCAACAGTTTTCATGAATGAATTCATAGCTTTTGCAGCTGTTTTAGGATTAGTGTATATAGTTTCTATTGATGGTAAATCTATATATGTGATACCATTTTTATTGGTAATATAATTAAATTTGCTTATAGGAGATATATTACTAAGACCGGTACTAAGACTTGGCGGCAATTGCAGTTCCTTTAAAGTAGAATTAAATATATTTCGCTTTACACTTTTAAACCTAGTAATAGGGATTAATTGTTCAATGCTATTATCTTTACTACAGTAATACAATGTCATAGCTTTAAGACTTTGATCAGGTATTTTATTTAAGGCCTTTACATAGGGAGAAGTACTTTTGTATTTAAGACTTAAATCAATTGAATTACAAGTATATTTATGACCTATAGCATTAGTAGTAATAACTAATTTATATTCTCCATCAGGAAGCATCATTTTTTCTTTAGACAAATCAATACTTAACTGATATGGTTTATCTGGAGAAACAACAATGTCAAATGGTTTCTTTCCATTTACCTTAGTAAAATTGACAGATTTATAGAACTTATCATTCTTGTATATTTTACCATTAAGTATGTAATCGTCATAGAAACTTAATTTTTCAATATCTTCAGATTTATAAGAAATAAATATAGTATGAGGATTAATGATTTTTTGATTTATATAATCGCATTCAAGTGAGACAAAGCTTTTAGACAAAGGTTCATTAATATTGTCTATATCAATAGATGCAATAGGACTATATCTGATGGAAATTCCAGTACCTAGAAAACCAATGAGTATAATAATGAATATATTTTTAATTGACCTAAACAATCAAATCACTCCTAATTATCTTGTATAAATATTATCAGTGAATTAAAATATACTTAAGTATAAAAATAAGTATGAAACATGTTGTAGAGGAACAAGAGCTTTTATTAAATATATAGAAAGATAGAATTTTACCACTATATAATGGAAATGATTTCAAAAATTCACAATTTCCAATGGGATATAAAACAACTATGTAAAATTTAGTAAAAACATGTTCTATATAAACCCAGATTATTCATAGAAAATTAAATACTCTACTGCATCCTTCTGATTATAAGATATCCATTAAATTCTTGACATACCAACTCGGTATGCCTTCGAATTCACTGAAATCTTCTAATTCAGAAACTTACAGCATATTATTCAAAGTTATATGAATAATCAGGGATAAAGACTAGCTTATATATATTTTACACCAGAATATGCCATAAATAAACACAAATTATATATTTTTTTTGGAAGGAGCACATAATTTGGATATACCAGTAAAAACTAATGAGTTACATGAAATAAAAATAATAGATATGAACCATTTAGGTCAAGGCTTTAGTAGAATAGATAATTTTGCAGTATTTGTTAACGGCGCAATAACAAATGATGAAGTACTAGCAAAGATAGTATTAATAAAAAAGAACTATGCAGTAGCAGAAGTAGAAAAGATTATAAAACCTTCAGAATATAGAACAGAACCAATATGTGATAAAGCAGATATTTGCGGAGGATGTCAGCTTCAAAACATGGACTACAATGCACAGCTAAAAATGAAAACAAATAGAGTAAAAAATGATTTAATGAGAATAGGTGGATTAGAAGATGTAAAGGTTAACGACACGTTAGGAATGGAGCAAATAACAAGATACAGAAACAAAGCGCAATTCCCTGTAGGTTATAGCAATGGCAAATTTAAAATAGGCTTTTACAAAAGAGGAAGTCAGCAGATAGTAGATACAGAAAGCTGTATAATACAGCATGATATAAACGACGAAGTTTTAAAAGTATTCAGGCAGTATATGGAGAAATATAATATAAAACCATATGACCAAAGAACAAGGAAAGGAATAGTAAGGCACATATTAACGAAAACATCCTTTAAAACAGGAGACTTAATGATAGTAATAATAACAAAAGGCGAAAAGCTGCCAAACAAAAAAGAATTTATAGAAATGTGCAAAAAAATACCAAATGTAAAGAGTATAATTCAGAACATAAACAACAAAAGGAGTAACGTAATACTAGGAGAAAAATGCATAACACTATACGGACAGGACAAAATAACTGATTACATAGAAGACTTAAAATTCAAAATATCACCACTATCATTCTTCCAAGTAAATCCTATGCAGACGAAAGTACTATACCAAAAAGCATTAGAATATACAGAGCTTAAAGGAGAAGAAACGGTATTTGACATATACTGTGGAATAGGAACGATTTCATTGTTTCTAGCAAGAAAAGCAAAAAAAGTATACGGAATAGAAATAGTAAAAGAAGCAATACAAGACGCAAAAGAAAACGCAAAATTAAACAACATAAACAACGCAGAATTTTATGCAGCAGCAGCAGAAGAAATATTTCCTAGGCTATATTCACAAGGTATAAAAGCAGACGTAGTAGTACTAGACCCACCAAGAAAAGGCTGTGAACAATCAGTACTAGACACAATAATACAGATGCAGCCAAAAAAAGTAGTGTATGTATCCTGCAACCCAGCAACACTAGCAAGAGATTTAAAATACCTATCACAAAACGGGTATAGAGTAGAAGAAGTCCAACCTGTGGATATGTTTGGGTTTACGGTGCACATTGAGTGCTGTGTGTTGTTAAAGAGAATAACTAAATAATATGCTTAGATGAAAGCTATCTCTTTATAGGAAAAAGAGATAGCTTTTTAAATGTATCTAAAATAAAGTAGAAAATGAGACATGAGTATAAGGTGGACATAAATAATTAGAAACAGAGGTATTAATATAGGGTAAGATACTTAAGTTGCGATAGATAAATAAAAAAGACCAGAAAGAAGGATTACATATGAAACCTTATATAGAGCAAGAATTATTAGAGATACAAGTAGAATATATAGAAAAGGAAATTAAAAAGGCTGATATGATGATTAGAAACCAATATGATGATACTTTGCATCTAGTAATACTTAAATGTAACTATGAAATAGATTTAGAAGATGCTAAAACCTTAGGAGAGAAGTTAGATTTATAAGGCATGGTATGAGAAAGTATTATATCTCCAACTTGACCTGCAAGAAGAATATGAATCATCAAATGAGGATGTATTTATAGCGGGTGTTGATTATTAATATTATAAGAGGTAGATAATTATGAATTCCAATAAAAAAGTAACACTAAATAGAAATGATTTTGATTCAATATACTGTTCTCATTGTAAAAAAGCAATAGGACTAATTAAAAGAGGGGTAGTTGGTAGGATTGAACTAAAGTGCCCCATATGCAATAATATTTTTTATCTTGAGAATATAGATACTTCGACAAAGCTTATAAATCCTATAATATCACAGATAAGTAATAGAAAACAATGTAGAAATCAAGTAAAAGAGCAATTTTTAGGCATACCAACACGAAAAGAAAAGGAAAAAGGAATAACCAAGGAACTAAAGACAGGAAAAGTACCTTTTTAATTTTAAGGGGGTTTGTGATAAGATATATAATATAAATAATCATATTTGATATAAAGTACGAAATAAATATTCTAGATGCTATAGCACATTGGTAGATTTATGTTCATTAATAAAAAATTATGGACAAATAATTGTTTATCATACTGATAAATAGGAATTTGTAGAGAAGATTATATACCCCTTAGTATAGTTGTCTGCATTTGTAGGCAACTTTTTTTAAAAACTTTGTAACGAAATCATATTTCATTAGTTAGTGAGGTGAAAGGAGGATTTGACTTTGGAATTTGAACAAGTATATAAATTGTATTTCAAAGATGTATATACATTTCTGTATGGTTTATCACAAAATAAAGCCGTTGCCGAAGATATTACACAAGACACATTTTTAAAAGCGATAAAGAACATTCATACATTTGACGGACGAAAAGATATTAAAGCCTGGCTTTTTACCATAGCACGAAACACATATTATACAGAGTATAATCGCCAAAAAATTTTCTCGCCTTACGAGCTTGAGGACAATGTGGATGGTAAAACTAATGTTTTGGATAATTTGATATTAAAAGAACAATCTATTTTGATACTAAAAATTTTGCACAATATGAGCGAACCTTATAAAGAAGTTTTTATGTTAAGATTTTTCGGCAGTCTATCTTTTAACAAAATAAGCTTAATTTTTACCAAAACTGAAAGTTGGGCGAGGGTTACTTATTACCGAGCTAAAAAACAAATATTAGAACAAATGGAGGGAAATCATAGTGAATAAAATAAATTGCAACATTGTAAAGGATATTTTGCCTTTATATGCTGATAACATTGTCAGCGAAGACACAAAGAAACTTGTTGAAGAACATCTGCTGAATTGTAATGACTGTAAAAAGGAACTTTCATTATTAAAATCCGATTTAGAAACACCTACAGTTGTTATAACTGAAAAAGATGACATAGCATTTCTGAAAAAAATAGGTTTAGATATAAAGAAAAAACGAGTATTTACTGCAATGCTCTCAGCAACTATTTCAGCCATCGTTGTAATATTATCATTTGCATATCTAACTGCACCTGAATATATACCCTATACTCAATCATCTGAGATTATTACTGTAGATGAGAATAATAACAGTGTAACGCTTTCTTTTGTTGGAGAATATGAACTAACACAAAGTGAGCAAGGAATATATAATATTAGTATTTATAATACAGCATGGAATGAAATTATTGACGCTACAAAATCCCAAACCATTACAGTAAACCCAAATAATGAAGAAGTGAACACGATTTATTATGTGTCTAACGGAGGAGAAGAGGATAAAGTAATATATGGTAAAAATCCAATTTCTAATGGCGGTGTTATTACCTTGCCACGATTGTTTTTGAATTACTATATTACTCTTGACATGTTAATTACATTTGTTTTGGTAGTATTCTTTCTAATATTCAGAAAGAGAGAAAAGGTTAAAGCTATTATAGTAAAGATTCTAATTGTTCCTGTTTCTTACTTTGTAAGTCATGTTATGATTACAGGATTTAATGCTACCTCATACTCAGCAACTCGTGATTTTTATTTGATTTTGCTTTTAGTAATACCTATTTATTCTCTATTTTATATTTTGTATAAAAAGAAACATTCGAAATTTAGGCACTAACTATTATGAGCATAACACGAAGTTCACAAATTCCAATTTGTAGTCCAACTATTGCGTATAATTCTTATTAGGCGATATGGAATTAATTGTGCATGAATATATATGCTAAGACTTAATGGTATCTCTATTCTTTGACTTTTTATAGATATATTTATTAATATTACAATAATGTTACAATTTATGGATAGGTCAGCAAAAATGATTGAGATGATAGTATAATAATAGATGTTGATAGAAAGTTTCGACACCTTTAATTATATTGTTTGTAATATTCATTATTGGTGGCGGTGTTGGTTGGTGGTTAATAAATATTAGCAGCATTATAATCAAATAAATTTTCTTGCTATTAAGCAGGATTTATTAAGGTGTCTTGTAACTAAGGCGCCTTATTTTTATGCACAAATACTGTATGTATCAAAAAATAGAAATTTGACACATGTAATCATATATATGCATATATGGAGGCTAAGGGACTAATAAAGGTAGAGGAGAAATTTTAATAATGTATGGGAGGTTATGAAACAATGGGATATTCAAAGAGGTTAGAAGAAATAATCAAACATAACAAGGATGTTAGTAGCTTGACAAAACATTATAGAGATTATGAGATTCTAGGAGCTATGCATACAGTAGTAGATTGGACGGGAGATTTTCATAGTTGTTTCTATGATTCTTTGTCAATCCAAGCCAAGGCTATAGATTTTGATTATGAGTATATCTGTGTAATTGACATAGATAAGAAGCGAATTGAAATGGAAGTAGTATGTAATCACCTAGAGATACATTGTAAAAGTTATTTATTTGGGGTATTAAATAGCATCAATGAAAAATTAGTTCATGGAAAATGTTATGTATTTGGAGATAAGGTAGTCTATAGCATGTCGGAAAATTACTCAGGGATTACAGTATATGAAGATATGTCTAGGTTTTCTCAAAATGTTTATGAGGATGTAAAAGATAGTATAAGAGTAATTTCAGAAAGTTTTAATCAAGAGTCAGTTCAGTTATGGCAAATAAGGTAGATAAGTTATATAAGGGGGTAGAAGGGATGAAGAGATTCCTAGTAGTTAGAAATTACTCAGAATATGAACAAGCTATTAAATATAGTAGTAAGGTTGAAACTATTACTGTGATTTCAGGTGAAAGAGAAAGAAAGACCTTGATTGATGTAATAAGAGCAAGCGATAGTACAAACAAGGGGACGGTTCATTTGTTTGTATAAAAATCACATTTCATATATATTGAGTATAAGGATATTTAGTAAAAAAAGTATAGCTTTTTATTGATAAAATGGAAATCAAGGTGTAGTTGAAAAATTTTATAAAAGATAGCATATTATTAAGGGCACTGATATACAAACAAAGATGTTTGATGATAGATTATTACTGTTACTATATGCCTTGTTTTAGCATTAGTATTTGCACTACAATTAAGAAATGAATGTAGTGCAGTGGCAGTGTATTATATTCTTAATAGCATTAATGTATAATAGTATCATCATATACGATTTACAAAATTATACTGGTATAACTCAACAAATTTAATGCGACATTTAATATTGCGATTTATAATATAGAATCATTTTAGTTAGCGTAAAGTTATTGTAGGAAAAAAATAAAAAAAGAAAGCACCCTTTTGTGATAATATAAGTTTGCGAAAACAAATTTAACAAAAGGATGGTGCTTTCTTATGTATGATAGTATACTACACTTTAATGAGTTTGGGGTAAAAGTTTTAGAAAAAATAATAAAAACATTTATAGAAGACAAAACACAAACTATCGGAGATTTAGTAGACATGCTGAATAAGCCGTTACAAGAACTACAA
>NZ_LOHE01000027.1 GCF_001559865.1 Abyssisolibacter fermentans | reverse complement strand
TTAAATCAGGAGAGATGATTTTATTATGGCTACTAGTGTGGGATTTGTTTAATCCAGTTGAATGGCAGATTGAAAAGAAGAAAATAGCTGATAATTTGAGTGATGTTTTGAAGAGGCAATTAGATTTATATTGTACTTGATTAACAGGAGTATAGAGGCATATTCCGCTCTGTACATAGCCTAATAATATATGTCCGTACGCTACGCAAATTACTTCATCGGGTGTAAGCACTGCCAAGGCGGTATTTCTTTGAGGACCGATTCAGGAACGTCGTAAACACGAAACGTTATATGACATTACATACTAGTATAGATTCATAAACTGAGCTATATGGAGGGAGCTAAAAAAGCTTAAATACATGATATAATAAAAAGAAAACCAAGAAAAAATTATTTATATAGTCTTAATGAAAGGAAATAATATAGATGATAAAAAAATTCACTTGCTTTTTTTTAGTTATTATTTTGCTTATAATGAGTTTAACAGGTTGTTCGCGAACTGATTTATTAAATTTAGTAGCTGCTCGAGATAGTAGATACAATCAACAAATGGTAGATGATTTATTTTTAGCACTTGATAATAATCATAAAGAAGATTTAAAGAGCCTTTTTGCGATTAGTGTTATTGATAGTAATGAAAATCTTGACGCACAAATTGATGAACTTATGGAATTTTACAAAGGTCCGAAAGAAAGTGATGAAGGTGTAAGACTTATAAGCACTTCAGAGCACATGGGACCTGGAGAAGATCGATTAGAAATATATAACAGTTTTACTGTTACAGCTGGGGGAATAAAATATCATGTTTCTATGAAAATGATTGCTATAAACGAGGAAAACAGAGATGAAGAAGGACTTCGTATGTTAGAATTTGCAACTGAAGAAGCTTATGAAAGCAAATATTTCTCTTGGCATTTTATTGATGATGACATACATGGAGTCTATGTTAAAACTTCACCTGAAAAACGAAATGATGTAATGGTGGTTGAAAAAAGGAAAGTAAAATATACACCTGTTAACAGGACCTTAACCGAAACCGATTTTTTAAAATATGTAAAAAACAATGATAGCTTTAGTGGTTTGATAAGCACAATTGGGGAAGCAAATGCTGATTGGATCAACTTTGGATTTTATTATTTTGAACTCTCTAACAAACTGATTGTTGTATGCAACGTTGAAGATGAAAAAATAAAATATCTATATGTTGCAAATGAGGATGAAGAACTTTATACACTTTGGATTCCAGACGATATGATTAAAGTACATGGAAGTTATAATGCCTATACTTTTGTTGACAGAGAGCTTACAGAAGATGTCTTTTTGTCTTTTGTAAAAACAAGCAGAGATTTAAAAGAACTGCATGATAAAATTGGTCCACCAACAGTAGATACAAGTTTTTATTCGTATTATCAATTACCTGATGGTAGTTTTATCGGTTGCCACCATGCAGGATACAAAGTAAAGGAAATTTTTATTGCAGACTCCGAAAAAAGACTTAATACAATATGGAAATACGAAGATAAGTAGTTTAAATTACTTGTAAATATCATTTTTTCTGATGGCTATTGGCAAGCTTTCGTATGTAGCGTCATATAACAATATATTTCCGTTCGCTATGCACATATCTTCACTGGGTATGAGCACCGCCTACGAAGAAGGGCGCTGAGGGTTCAGCTCAGACACATCGGAAATACGAAACTCACACACTAGATTATTAAAAAGAAGAGGTGAAGTTTATGAGTTTATGGGGTTCGTTCTAAAT
>NZ_LOHE01000026.1 GCF_001559865.1 Abyssisolibacter fermentans | reverse complement strand
GCTTACCCTTAAATCATCATTTAAATCTCTATATATCTTCTCCCGTAATCCACATACAAGATTGTTTACATTTCTATGCTCAATCATTACGCCTTTTGGATTACCAGTTGTCCCAGATGTGTAGATAATATACGCTAAATCTTCTTCCTTATTGACAATATTAAGGTTAAATATATTCCCTGAATAGACCTTCTCGTCATCTATAACTATTACATCTTTTAATGACAACTTTTGAAATAAGTCTTTATCTTTGTTTAACAAATGTTCCTGTGCTAGCACTATATCTATATCACTATCTGAAAATATAAATTCCTTTCGTTTATCAGGATAATTGGGATCTATAGGTAAATATGCTCCTCCAGCTTTTAAAATTCCCATTATTCCTATTAGCATCTCTACTGATCTTTCTACAATTATTCCTACTATTGTATTTGGCTCTACCCCTTTTTCTCTCAATAATCTTGCTAATTGATTTGCCCTATTATTTAATTCTCTATATGTAAGATGCTTTTCTTCAAATACAACTGCTACATTTTCTGGTGTCTTCTCTACCTGTTCTTCAAATAATTCTTGTATTGTTTTTTCTTTAATATATTTTAATTCTGTATTGTTAAATTCTACTAATAGCTCATTTTCTTCTGCCTTTGATAACATCCTTATTTCATTTAATTCAATCTGTATACCTTGTGAAACTTCTTTAAGAATATTTACAAAATGTTGACTCATTCTTTCTACCGTTTCTCGCTTAAACAATTTTGTAGAATATTGTACATTAAACTG
>NZ_LOHE01000025.1 GCF_001559865.1 Abyssisolibacter fermentans | reverse complement strand
TATAATACATCAGCTTAGAAATTCATTCAAGTATGTTAGCTATAAAGATTTAAAAAGTTTTGCAAAAGATTTTAAAGAAGTATATAAAGCAACAAATGAAGAAGTAGCTTTAGAAAATTTAGCCGAACTAGAAGAAAAATGGGGCAATAAATATCCTCATGCTATAAAAAGTTGGTATTCAAATTGGGATGTACTATCTCCATTTTTTAAATATCCTGAAGAAATTAGGACAATAATGTATACTACAAATATCATAGAAGGGTTTAATAGGCAGCTAAGAAAAGTAACTAAAACGAAAACCATGTTTCCAACAAATCAAGCACTTGAAAAAATGCTTTACCTAGCTAGTAGGAATGTAGTTAAGAAATGGACTCAAAGATATAAACATTGGGATTTAATATTGAATCAATTGACTATATTTTTTGAAGGAAGAATAGAAAAATATATTTAAAACATAGTTCAAAATCTTAAATATATGGATTACAGGCTTGAAAATAGCCTAAAAGGCTATTTTTAAGCCTGTAATCCACCGAAAAATTTAAATTTCTTTTTGAGTAAAAAATATATCCTTATGGGTACATTACTCCGATTATTATCGTTACCAAAATAAAACATTCTAATACATGCATAACATAGAAATAATTGGAGATAATAAATATGAGTACTAGCACTAGACAAATTTAATTCAAATTTCAAATATTTTTGTCAGTTTAGAGTGAAATTTTTTCTCTAAAAGCACAAAGTTAATTATATTCT
>NZ_LOHE01000024.1 GCF_001559865.1 Abyssisolibacter fermentans | reverse complement strand
AATACATGCATAACATAGAAATAATTGGAGATAATAAATATGAGTACTAGCACTAGACAAATTTAATTCAAATTTCAAATATTTTTGTCAGTTTAGAGTGAAATTTTTTCTCTAAAAGCACAAAGTTAATTATATTCTCTATTTGGAATTTTTATATTAAGCACCGCCCTTTAATTATATAACAAATCAGGGCGGTGTTTTTATATTATTTTTTATAAAATTTCTTCTTTTTTTTGCTTGAAGCATTTTTACCAAAAGGTTTTCTTTTTTTATTTTGTTGTGTTGTACCTTGTTTAGCTGAAGACTTACGATAATCAGCTTGTCGTATTGTTCCACTATGTTTAGTAGGCTTTACAGATTTTGGTTTTTGAGCTGTTGCTGCTGAATCTTCTGATACACGGATACGGTCTATTTTCATTTTGATAAATGTTTCAATGGCTTCAAGACGTTTTGCATCCTTTTTAGTCAAAATAGTATATGCTACTCCGTTATTTCCTGCACGTCCTGTTCTACCGATTCGATGAACATAATTCTCTGGTTCGTCTGGTAAATTATAATTAAAAACATGCGAGACACCTTCTACATCAAGTCCTCTTGAGGCTACATCAGTTGCAACCAAGAACTTGATTTCATTGTTTTTAAATGCTGTCATGACACGCTCACGTTTAGCTTGTGTTAGCGCTCCGTGTAATGCTTCAACGTTAAAGCCTGTAGCAAGCATTTCTTCATAAAGTGCGTTAGTACCCATTCTAGACCTACAGAAGATAATAGCTTTGTTTGGATAGTTTCGATTTAGTATCTTGATAAAGTCATCAAATTTTCTTCTGTTAGATGTTACTACAACAAATTGAGTGATATTTTCAAGTGTAATTTGTTTTTTTGGAGCTTTTACATATTTAGGGCTTGTTAGATACTTATTTGAGAATGTATCTACAGTATGGTTAATTGTTGCAGAAAAGCATAGTATCTGCCTATTATCAGGTAAGTGGCTAATAATGCTATCAATATCTTTCATAAAGCCGATATGGAACATCTGATCAGCTTCATCTACGACTAGTGTTTTTAGCTGACTAAAATTAATTGAACCTCTCCTTAAATGATCCAAGATTCGCCCAGGTGTACCTATGACAAGTTGAACATTACCTTTGAGTTTGTAAAGTTGTGCATTTACGTCTTGTCCGCCATATGCTGCAAGAATATTTAGAGGCTTCATTTCAGCGAGTTTCCTTGCAACAGCGGTTATTTGTATCGCAAGTTCACGTGTTGGTGTGATGACAAGACCTTGGATATAATGATTTTCAATATCTATATTTTGAAACATTGGAAGCAGGAAGGCAAATGTTTTACCTGTTCCAGTTTGTGCTTCTGCAATCAAATCATATCCAGCCATGACAAGCGGTATGCTTAACGACTGAATTGGTGTTGGTGTTGATATGTTTTGACATTCGAGAGCGTATACTAAATCTCGCTTGATTCCTAATTTATAAAATGACATGGTTTATTTTCCTCACATTTCAAGTTAATTTTGAATACAGTCCTTTTATTATATCATAACCAGTTACCCTTGTTTTACTAATAACAATAAATACAAATGTAATAAAGGATATTGTAATATATTTCCTTGTTTTATTTGAACAGACAACATTAATCTAGATATGTGAATTGATTATTTATTGCAAGGAAATGAGGAGGAATTCGATTTATTATGAAATGATGTAAAAATAAATGGAATAAAAGGTTTTTTATAATAAATATAGAAAAATATCATAAAGACATGTTTTAAAATGAAACATTAGGAGGTATTTATTAATATAGTGAGTATTTGCATAGAAACTAGAAGACTTGTATTAAGACAATTCTCTATTGAAGATGCCGTAGAATTACATAAAATTTGTAACGAGTCATACATTCTAAAATGGATGCCTGATTGGAGAACTAGCTTAGAAGATATGAAGGGATGGATTAAATGGATTGATAAACAATATGATAAAGCTACAAAAGAAACTGCAAGAATAATGCTTGCAGTGACACTTAAATCCACTGGTAAACTAATTGGTATGGTTGGAATAGGAAATAAAGAAGAAGTTGACAATGAAATTGAAATAGCTTATTTTATTTCTGAAAAATATTGTAACAATGCTTATATCAGTGAAGCTGTAAAATCTATGATAGAGTGGGCTTTTGAAATCCTAAAGCTAGAGTTTATAATCGCTATTGTAGAAATAGACAATTATCCTTCACAGAGAGTAGTAGAAAAATGTTGTTTTACAAAGCTTGATACAAGAATGATACTTAATTCTGGTGATACAGAAGAAAAACCATTTTATTACTATAGAAGATATAATAGTAGTACAAGATAAAAATATGATTGTAACATATCTTTAACAGAATTGAACTAATATTGTCTATTTATATTAATTTTGAATATAAAAGGGGTATTATATTGGAAAATGAAAACACATCAGGTCATGGTTCTTATCAGTTACGTAACTAATAAGAGTTTCAGTAATATAAGAGTCCACCCGATAATATATAAGAGGTATTTGAAAACTTGGGTTGCAAAGTCACCAAATTTGGGTAATAGTTAGAACTAATATACGAAGATTAAAAATTTTGTGAACAAAAAGACTAGATAATAAGGAGCTTGAGATGAGTAGAATTAAAATATGTTTTATTATATTAGCTTTAATTTTTTTGATTTGTAGTTGTGTGAATGAGTCAGGTGATAATATTGTACCAAAAGGATTATCACAGTTTGAAAAGGGAAATTATCTTGATGCAATAGCGCTTCTTAATGAAGCAATAGAAGTAGGGACTAAAGAGTATTCTTTAGAACAAGTCTATATTACATTAGGAAGATGTTATGTTGAACTAGATATGTATGATAAAGGAATAGCTGAACTTAAAAAGGCTATAGAGATTGATGACAAGAATTATATAGCTTGGTTTAATATTGGTATAGCTTATTTTAGTAATGAGAAGACAGATTTAGCTGAAGATGCACTTTTGGTTGCAAAGAAATTGAATCCTAGTCATGCTGATACATATTCATTATTGGGTGCTTTATATATAAATAAGAAAAATGATATAGAGAAAGCTATTAAAGAATTTGAGATGGCTATAGAAATTAATCCAAATTTAGTGAAAGTTTATGGGTTTCTAGCAATCGCATATGCAATGAATGGTGATTTTGATAAAGCAGATGAGTATTTATTACAATCAAAATTATTAGGATACAAAAATTATGAAATGATAAAAGAAAAAATTGACTTATTAAGATAAATACTTCGTCATCGAAGAGAATGGTTTAGAAGTTCTGATTCAACGACGTCGTAGATGCGAAACGGTAGACGAAAAAAGAGCAATTTAAATGCTTGCCTGTATAAAAATAAATATGATCAAGGAGAGATATTATGAAGTTTGTGGAATGTATAGATGAAGATTTTAGTGGTGTAGTATCAGTAATACAAAATGGGAAAAACATATATCAAAAAGCCTTTGGATATGCGGATTTGCCAAATAAAGTTTTAAATGAAATTGATACAAAGTTTGCAACTGCATCAGCAGGAAAAGTTTTTGTTGCTGTAGCAATTTTGCAACTTATTGAACAAAATCAACTATCTTTTGATAGTTATATTGGTGATATATTGCAATTTGATTTAAAAGAGATCGATCCCCATATTACAATTAGACAATTACTTAATCATACTTCAGGAATACCAGATTATTTTGATGAATCAATAATGGACGATTATGATGAGCTGTGGAAAGATTACCCCAATTATAAAATTAGAACATCATCAGATCTAATTCCATTATTTATCAATAAGTCTATGATGTATAATACAGGAGAAAAATTCCAATATAATAATACTGGATTTGTTGTTCTTGGTCTTATTATTGAAGCAATTACTGGTTTAAAGTTTGATACATATATAGATGAGAATGTTTTTAAGCCATGCGGAATGTTGAATACTGGATATTATGAATTGGATAGACTACCTGCAAAATGTGCAAATGCATATATATATGATAAGATTACAAAAGAATTTTATACAAATATTTACAGCGTGGACGTGAAAGGAACAGGTGCGGGTGGAGCATTTACAACTGTTATTGATATAGAAAAATTTTGGGATAACCTTATAGATTGTAAGTTGATATCAAAGGAAATGCTAAGCGAAATGCTAACTCCACAGGTGGATGAGAATTGCTATGGATATGGTATATGGATAGATGAAAAAGAAGATGGCATATATAGTTATCATTTTGAAGGTTGTGATCCTGGTGTTAGCTTTTTTACTTCATATGACAGGCAAGAAGATTTGCTTATAACACTGGTAAGCAATTTTGGATGTAATGCGTGGCAGGGTCACAAAAATATTATAAAATTGCTAGTTAAATAGTTTAGATCGGCTAGTTGCGTGAAACGATTGAAAGCCTTACCTATGCCTATAAGTAAAATTATTTTTATTGAAAGAATCACTTTGTAAAAATATAATATAATATTAGTAATAGATAAAGTTCATAAGGAGTGATTTAAAATGTCATTAGCAAAAGAATTACTAGATAATTTCAATAAATTGCCAATAGACAGTCAAAAAGAAGTAATTGATTTCGTTATGTTTTTATCACAAAAGGAACAAAAAAAACTTGAAGAAATAATGGATGATATCATAATAAATAATAAAGAAGCATTAGAGGAGTTAGGTAAATGAAGCTAATATCTTTAGAAAATGTAGTGCTTTATCATAAAAGATAATAAGTGCTACTGTAGGGAGTTTAGGTATAAGAGATATTGGTTTGATAGAAAGTTCATTAAGTAGAGGAATAGTAAGCTTTGATGGTAAGGATTTATACAAAACTGATATAGAAAAGATTTCAGCAATAACCTATTCATTAATTAATAATCATGCATTTATAGATGGTAACAAGAGAATAGGAGTATCGATAATGTTATTACTATTAAGAATAAATAATATTAATTTAGCGTATACACAAGAAGAATTGATTGATTTAGGATTATCTATAGCTGAGAATAAAATTGATATATTTGACATAGCTGAATGGATTGTTGGCTACAGAGTATAAATATTTATGTGGTCTTTTTTTATTTGGGTAAAAGGTATATAAAAATAACCTCACTTAACAAAGCTTTTAGCTTAACATCTAATTATAGAATAGGAACAAGTAAAGAATACAATGATAATTATTTGTTTGCTTTAGAGTTGGAGCAAGGTGCACTTGATGAAGTTGGAGGAGTAGTAGAATATTGTATACCTTTTTATAATGAAATGGAGAGTCAATTTAATTAAGTGTATTTAAAACAGAATAAATATTAAGATAAACCATGATATAATAATATATTTCATGGTTTTATTTTTTTACAAAATATAATGTAGAAATACATGAAATAAAAGGTTTTTAAACATAAATATAGAAGTATTATGAGAGTGTAATATAGGGTAATAGATATAAGTTTTCTAAATACATATTACGCTAATAATGTGAAGTTTTAATAGTAAGTTGTTTGTGAACACTTATTAAAAACAATAAAAGGGGAGGATTATATTTTATGTTACCTACTACAGAGATTTTGAAAAGTTAATAAGGTAAAAATTCGATAGTGCTATTAAACATGTGAATTTAAAATAAAAGAATATTGAATATTTATACGTCAGTACTTCGAAGCTATAATTTTATTTTTTTAGCTTCATTACATTACTAAATATACACAGTTTACAGAAGTGGAGAAGAAGCGTCACATTATCCATATTTACTCAATGAAAATAATAAGAGTAAGTTAAAAGCAAAAGTTTATTATTATGTAGAATACCGGAGGATAAAAAAGTGGGGAAAAATGAAACAAAGTTTTATAAATGTTTTCAAAATATTATTGGTGAAGAATATTTAAAATCAAAATCAGTAGATAAAAAAATAATAAAAGATGATATATTTTTATCTTCAAATTATCGAGATTATAATTTTAATGATGGTATAGTACGTATTATAGAAGAAATTTTGAAAAATTTTAAAAGTGATTTAAATATTCCATCTAGATCTTTAACAAGTTATATTGATGGAATGATAGTGAAGCATCCACAACTAGGAACTAGGATTATTGAATTTGATGAAGAACAACATTTTAATCCTTATAGAAAAGAGGCACTAACAATATTAAAGGAAAAGCATATAGATTTATGGTTTATTGAAAGCTATTTAGAATTATGTAAGGATATAAAGCACTTTGATATTATGCTTAAAAAGCAAAGGATTAAATACAAAGCAGATGATATTTTAAGTTTAAATGAATTTTATGATATTCTTGTGAATACACCTAATAATAGTAATTATATTAAAGAAAGACCAGGATTTGATTTTGTAGGTGGGAGAATTGCTCAAAGAGCCTATTATGATTTACTTAGAGATTTAGCTTATTTGTCTCCAAAAAACTCTCATTTGAAGCAAATTATAAGGTTTTCTAAGTATGAAATTGAAAGGGAATTTAAAAATAAATTTGAAAAATTAAGTGATGAAGAGATTGGAAATTTTATTGAAAAAAGATTAGAGATAATAATGTAATGTGTTGTAATTAAGTTTTAGTAAAATTAACTTAGTATAAGTGTATATAAACATGGAGCCTAAGATATATTCTCAGGTTTTTTTATATATAAAATAAACAATTCTGTATCACAACTTAACTGTTTTTATTTAGTTCACATCTACCATAGATATTTTTCAGCTTAATGAAGTTGATGAAGTAGTAGAATATTGTATACCTTTTTATAATGAAAATGGAGAGTCAATTTAATTAAGTGTATTTAAAACAGAATAAATATTAAGATAAACCATGATATAATAATATATTTCATGGTTTTAGTTTTTTGTAAAGTATAATGTAGAATACATGAAATAAAAGGTTTTTAAAGATAAATATAGAAGTATTATGAGGTAAACCAAATATATGACATCAAATATTAATATTTTAAATTAAAGATAATAATTGAAAGGGAATGATGAAATGAGTTTATTTAATATTCAACCGAATATTTCAAAATATAATTTAGTAAATAAAAACAATCAGGTCAGTCCGAATTATGATTTGAAAAATAAAGAAGTCTATTATGAATTGTATTTAAGCCCTGAAAAGGAAATATGCATTGTTGGAAAACTAGATAATAATTATATCGTGTGGTGTTCATTAACAAAATTAAGTGATAAAGAAATTAACGCAAAAATTTTTGATTGTATAGCAAATTCTAATTATAAGATAATTTCACAAGAGTACAAAGTATTAGGCAAAAAACAATTTGAGAAAATCAGAAAATGGTATAAGTGCATGATTAGAAAATCATTAATTCCAGAACGATGTTGGGAGACACCTTTTGGTCACGGTTATGGTGATGATAAAGAAAATCATGGTAGGTATTTTTCTAATGATGTTCAGACATTTTTCGATGAACAATTAAATAAATGTGATTTTAGAATTAGTGAAGATTGTTATTTAGATATACTAAAGAGTTATTTTGATATTTTAACTGCGGACACAGATTATTGTTATTACTTTAAAATGAAACCTTTGATTTCTATTTTAGAATGTGAATCATATTTGAGATTATGTCAGGATGTTAATATAAGAGCTTTATATTTAAAATGTATGGAAGAATGTAGTGTATTATATAATCGTTATATGACAGTAGCCAGGTAATAAAATTGACAAACTTATATATAAACCCAGATTATTCATAGAAAATTAAATGTATTTTATAAATGAACCTTATTTTTCGAATGAATAAGCGAAGCACACTAAATTTAGGTTCTTTACTCATAATACAAAATTAACAGCACACTATAGGGAGTTATATGAAGTAAGCACCACTTTTACTAGAGATTAAGGTCATTATGGATGTGGAGGATAAAGAATATGATTTTGGATTTACTAAATAAGAGATGTAGTATAAGAAATTTTAAAAATAAAAAAATATCGAGTGATATTATTAATTTAATTCTAGAGGCAGGAAGACTGTCGCCTTCAGGCGGAAATGAACAGCCATGGAAATTTGGTGTAATCACTGATAAAAAAATGATACATCAAATTGCTGAAATATCGTATAATCAATCATGGATCAAGACATCTCCACTTTTGATAGTTTTATGCACAGTTATAGTCGAAGATAATCGGGGTGGAAGAAGTATTCAGAAAAGTAGGTTTCCACGTTATAAAAAAGAAATAGATGAGATAGAGAAAGAGTTATATTCATATTTGAATTTAGAAGAACATCAGACTAAAATTCCAGGCACGCATATGGAAATATGTGCTTTAGAAAATGGGATTTATTCTACATGGGTATCTTATTTTGACGTAGAGAAGGTTGCTAAAGCATTAAGATTGCCTCATAATTGTGTCCCATCAGAAATTATAGCATTTGGATATCCAGAAAATGAACTAAAGCTTAAGGATAAGAAAAGTATTAATGAGCTCACATTTTATAATTGCTATGTGGAAGATGAAAGATAGTGAAAGCAATGCTTCGAAGGTAATGACGGAAGTTGTTGGGAAATTTCAAGGATGTTATGGCAAGATGAATAAAAAATAAATTTTAAAACAATGTTAAATTATTACAATCAACAAAGTAGGTCAGTTGTCAACACATCTAACAAAAGACTTCTGTTCGCTATGGTGCACCTAAATAAGAGTGGATTTTATAGTTAGTGGGAGCAAGGTTTAGTTAAACTACTTAACAGTAAATGGGTAGGTTAACACATTCTAAGGTTGAGGAACGTCGCAAATCCGGAATGTTATATGGCATTTTCCTCACGCATTTTTGGTTTTCCTTAAGGGTTTGGTAGATATATTTATAAGTAAATAATTGATATTTTAGTGAAAGGAAGTAATTTAAATGATTAAGAAATTAACAGATAGGATTTATTATATGCAACATGGAGAGGAAACTGATAGACCTTCTTTAGGACTTATATGTGGTAATAAATATAGTTTGGTAGTTGATGCTGGAAACTCTCCTAATCATGCAAAAGAGTTTTTTTCCGAAATAGAGTTAATGAATGTTCCGCCATTGAAGTATTTAGTAATTACACATTATCATTGGGATCATATATTTGGAATAAAAGCAATGGATTTAGTTACTATAGCTAATTGTAATACAAAAGAAAAGTTAGAGGAAATGAAAAAGTTAAAATGGGACGATGCTTCACTAGATAATTATTACAAAAACGGAAAATTTAATGAATTTACTATAAATTGTATAAAAAAGGAGATTCCAAATAGAGATAATTTTGAAATTGGTGATTTAGATATTGTATATGAGAATAGTATTGAAATAGACTTAGGAGAATTAAAGTGTATTATTAAAAAAGTTGGAGGTGACCATACTGATGATTCATCTGTTATCTATGTACCAAAGGAAAAAGTATTATTCTTAGGAGATTGTGTATATGGTGGTAGATATAATGGAGAGTATGGTTATACGAAAGAAAAGTTATATCAAATGATTGATAAAATCGAGAAGTATGATGCGAATCAGTATATTATTTCACATGAAGATATATATAATAAAGATAAAATAAATGATTTTTGGAATCAACTGAAAATAGCTGAACAGATTGTAGGAAAAGATATATCTATTGAAGAAGCGACTAAAAGATATTCTGAAAAATACAATAAACTACCTTCTGAAGATGAAAGTTTTTATATGAATTGTTTTGCAAATGTTAATAAGGCATTATTAAAGTTATAATAAATGAAATACGTGGCTAAAGTAGGCTATTTTTCTTGGGTATTCTTCTGGGGGCATGGGGAAAACATCACATAACAGAATGTTTCAGTTTGCTACGTACATTCTTTCACCGTGTCCGAGCACCGCCTACGAAGAAGGGCTCCTCTATGAGAGTATGTGAAATCCATCTTATAACAATGAATCTAGCAAGGGTTAGCAATGTATCAAGCAGACCTCGTAAGTTCAATGACGTTGCAGATGCGAGACGTTGTGCCCGCGTTGGGTCATAAGCTTTGGATTGGTAACTCAAGTAAAAAATAGTTAGAACTAAAATACAGAGATTTAAAAGTTCTGCGAAAGGGGGTGAGAGAATGTGAATAGAATTTCAATAATAAAACAATATGTCGATAAAATTATTGAAAATATAGTATCTGCCGAGGAACGTAAAAACGCATATGTTCATACTTATGGTGTTGCTCAATGTTGTTCAATAATTGCTGGAAGAAGAGGATTAAATCCCGAACTTGCATATATTAGCGGACTTTTACATGACATATATGCTTATTATACGGGAAGCTACTTATGTCATGCGCAAAGTGGTGCGGATATGGCTCGTGCAGCAATCAGAAGGATGAATATCTTTTCTGATGATGAAAAAATGATTATTTTGTCAGCAATTTTTTACCATTCCAATAAAGAGCTTATTAACGATGATTATGATGAAGTCTTGAAAGATGCAGATATTTTACAGCCTTTTTTAAATGATTCATGTTTTCGTGTGTTTTCTCTTGCTGTCCCACGCCTTAATAAAATGCTTGATGAATTTAAAATTGCTGCAACACCTATCGAATATGGACGAGAACAAGAAAGATCAACGAAAAATATATTTAAAAAGTCAGTATTTGCTGATATTGCAGAGGAACTCGCTGCAAAACGAATATGTGGTGAAAAAGACAGTAAGATTTATATGGATATTATCAAGTATTATCCCGAGACTACTGCCTTTGACGAACTAAAAAATAGTTGGTGTGCCGCTTTTGTCTATCATTGTGCATTAAAAGCTGGGATGGAACTTCCTATTAGACGACCACCATTTAAATACAGATTTGCAGGAGTGGGCACGTGGTATGAATGGGGCAAAGCTAATGGTTTTTGTTTTTATGAAAAAGACGGATTTGTACCTTCGAGAGGTGATATTGTTATTTATAATAATATTGTTTCTCCAGATAACAAACCAAAAGATAGTGCATGGCATGACCATATCGGTATAGTACTTTCTTGTGAAAGTGAATTTCTTGTTGTTGCGGAAGGTAATATAAACAACGAGAATGTTTCAGGAGTTATAAAAAGAAGGCGTAATAATACAATTGGTTGCTTTGTAAGAATACCTGATGATTATAAATACGACGGCTGGAATTGCAATTACAAGGCATATTATATTCACACATTATAAGCATAATACGAAGTTAAGTTGGTTTGCTACCTTTTAATTTTTGTGAAACAGGAGATTTTATTTAAGGTCGCCATGTCCTGTGATTCTTGCTCCGCGGGGCATCGTATAACAATACATCTTTGTAAAGGACTGCAGGGTATTCCTCTTGGATTTATTGAAGAAGTATTCCTAAGGATTACTGTTCATACCTTGAGACAGTTATTTGCTACTCACTTATTAGAAGGAGGAATAGATTTGAGATATATACAAGAACTATTAGTTACAAAAGTTTTATAACAATTGAGATACATACACATGTAACTAATAGAGTTTTAGTAATATTAAGAGTCTTTTAGATAATATATAAGAGATATTTGGGTAATAGTTAGAACTAACATATGGAGACTTAAAAGTTATAAGACATTGTGCACTATATTAAAAGAGAGAGGGAGGATAATGAAAAATTTTTTTAGAAAACACTCTATATTAGTATTTTATGTGGTAACTTTTTTGTTCACACCTATATTTTCTCTTATCAACGTCTATGTTTTTCCATCCGCACATATAGATGGAGTTATTTTTCCTCAATTTGTGCCGGGCATTGTGGCAATTATTTTAATAAGATTAACAGAAGGGAACATAGGAATAAGAAAACTATTATTGAAGTTTAAAGTCAGTAGAGAAATAATGATTTGGTTAATAATAACCATTGTTATTCCAATAGCAATGGTAGGTATCAGCTATTTATTATTATCGGTAATAGATTACGGCTATATAAAGAAGATAACTTTAAGTGAAGCTTCCTTACCATTACTAATAGGTACACTTATCTGTAGTATTGGTGAAGAAATTGGTTGGAGGGGGTATATGTTACCTAAACTTCAATCTATTCATAGTCCATTCATTAGTAGTGTAATTTTGGGTCTTTTTTGGGGAATTTGGCATTTTAAATTTCAATATGGTTTAATTGGATTTTTGCTATTCATTTTGATTGTAATTGAATTATCAATACTTTTTACGTGGCTGTCTACTAAAACAAATGGTAACCTTATAATAGCAACAATCTTTCATGCAATATTTAATTTTACTACAACTATTTTATTATCAACTACAATAGGAATAAAGATGTTTGCTGTAGAAGTTATTGTATTCGGTATTTTTTGCATTATAGTATTACTTGTTTCTGGTTGGGGATTAGAGAATAATAAGTTATATAGTAGTACTTAAATTTAAGACATGTAATAACTTAAGCTAAGCAAGTTTTCCGTAAAAGATATCTTATAACAGGATGTTTGCACAAGATATGGCAGAGAGAACGTCGGCAATACGATTCTGTTAGTTATGTGACAGAAAAAATCTATGTTTTTATATTGAGTTGTAATACAACATAAGTCTTAATTGAATAATTAGTTAATAATTGAATTAATAAAAATAATATATCAGAGGTGTTTTAGTGAAGACATTAAAAAGATTATTATTAGTCTTTGTAATTGCTATATTAGCTTTTATACTAATATATATTGAATTATTTCCATTTGGCTATGAAGCAAAAGAAATTTTAGTAAATACATCCCGACTAGATAATTATAGTGTTTCTGAAAACATACCAAATACTACTATATATAGTTATAAGGTTAAGGACAAATTTAATAATAAAACAGAGGTTATTAATTTTTTAAAAAGATATGAAGCTTCAGAGGATTCAGATATGTATTCTTTGGCGTTTGATTTAGGTAGTTTTAAGGATAAGGAAGGTAATGTTATTTGGGAAGACGTTTATAATTCAATTACTGTGAAATATAAGCTATGGAAGAAGATATATACACTAGATTATAAAACATCTAATATTGAGTGTAACGGAAATATTCTATCAATCACAAGAAATGGATATATTCTAGACTATAGATCAGCAGGAAAATAGTTATTATTTTTTAACTTATAGAACTTAAGAACATGGATATTTTCGAATTTTTCCACAACACTATTTTGGCGATGCGGTGAAAGTTGCATTCCGGTTCTGAGGTGGGGATTAGAAGACATTAAACATTTATGCATATGCAAAGTTGTTTTTTATATCAGAAATTTATAATCGAGTTAAAATTGATTAAACTAGAAAATGGAGGGGAGCTAATTGTCAGAAAAGCAATGTATAACCAATATAATAAATGAGTTTTACAATGTAATTTCAGGGAAAGCTAATGAAAAAAGAAATTGGACTTATTTTAAAACATTATTTACAGAAGACGCAAAATTGAAACCTATTAGAATAAATGAAAAAAAGGAACTTACGGCATTACAAATGGATATTAATACATACATTTTAACGGTGGGTAATTTTCTTAAAGAACATGATTTTTATGAATATGGATTAAACTATAAAATTGAAACCTATAAAAATATAGCTAATGTTTATAGCGAGTATGAAGCAAAAAAGTCTAAAGAACATGAACAAATAATAAAAAGGGGCGTTAACTTAATACATTTATATAATGACGGAAGTTGTTGGAAAATTTCAAGTATGTTATGGCAAGATGAATAAAAGATAAATTTTTGAAGCAACGTTACATTATTATAAGCAACAAAGGATGAGATAAATATCATACTATTTATCATCTTAGAGAAGATGAATTTATAGACCATACGGAGCAGAGCCTGTGGGTTTTTAAAAACAGGTATTACAGGGAGGAAAGTATAGTCTTTTTCTTATATTACGGAGGTTTAGGTATGGATAATAAGTACAAAGTAGTATGTTTTGATATGGATGGAACATTAATAACAAATACTAATTCAGTAGAATTTTTATGCCTCTTAAATAATAAAGGTGATGAAATACAAGAGATTGAAAGAAAAGAAGAAAATGATATTATATCATGGATAGAAGCTGATTATATTAAAGCTCAATTATTCAAAGGCTTAGAAGTTAATAAAGTTGAAGAAGAGTTTAATAACTATATACAAATAATAGAGGATTTAGCGTTAGTATTAGAAGAATTAAAGGTGAATAATTTTAAGACAATACTAGTAACAGCTGGACCAATGCAAGTGGCAGAAGTTCTTAATAATATGTATGGATTTGATAAGATATATGGAAGTATATATGAGATTAAAGATGGATATTTTACGGGTAATATAATTCGGCATTTGGGAGATAGTGGCAAATTAGATAGTTTAATTGAATTTTGTAGAGAAAACAAGGTAACTTTGGATGATGTAGTAGCAATAGGAGATAGTGCATCAGATATTAAAGTATTTGAAAAGGTAGGTAAAGCTATAGCGATAAACTATTCCAATAAGTTGATAGGTAAAGCTGATAAATATTTGGAAACACACAAAATATCTGATATATTAAAGCATATAATAAGCTAAATTAGAAAGAAATTTAGGTAAGGTACTTCAAGGGTCTGGGTCAGAGATGGGGTACGAAATAAATAGCCACAACATTATTTGCAGATGAAGATGTAGGGGGTAAAAACCATGATAAGCGCTGTAGGATTTGATTTAGGAGATACATTAATAGAATATAAAGATGTTCCATTAAGTTGGAAAAGTTTTTATGCAGAAGCTTTATATAGAGTTGCTGAAGTATGTGGGGTAAGATTAACAGAAAATAGTTTTGAAAAAGGTGAGAATATTTTATGTAAATACAATACTAGAATTAATCCAAGAGAAGTTGAGGTTAAAGCACAACAAATATTTACAGAAATTCTAAGTGCTACGAACTACATTTCTTAGCTGGGTGCAACACCAGAAAGGGAGAAAAGCTCTGAGAGTCCGGTTCAGAGTCGTCGGAAACACGAGAAAAGATAAGGAGACTTTTTAAATGAGTAAGGTAGAAAAAGCACAGCTTTCATCAAAAGAAAATAATTTTAAAAGATTAGGTAGACTGACCTGTATTATTGCTTCTGTATTAACAATAATGATGGGCATTTTACACTTTTTTGTTCCCTTTATTTTTCCTTGGGAACGTTTGATTAGACAATTATATCCACCAATAAAATGGGCGCTATATGCAATGAATTATTTCTTTAGCCTGTTACTTCTTTTAGGAGGTATCTTAACGCTTGTTGCTGAATTTAAATGGAGAATGGTAAATGGAATAAGAAAATGCATTTCAGGTGGAATGGGATTATTTTGGCTAGCAGGCGCTATTTATGAGATTATTTATCCATTTCCCATAAAAGAGGCAAGATGGGTTTTACCTGGAGTAGCATTTATAATTTTTTGTTTATATTGGACAAATATAATAATTATAAAGGAATAGTATTATTTTATAAAGTAAATCCTTACTATAGTTATGAAAAAGAATAACTTTCGGACTATGGTAATTTAAAAGATATTGTTTTAGGAGGAAGTCATGCTTTAGCTGTAGTAATGCACAATCTATTGATGAATTATGCAGAAATGAAAAGGCATTTGCAAATACAGGGTTAGGAGACTTCTTATCTGTTTCATACCTTAATTTCTATATAACCATAATATTTCTATAATTAAAAATATAATTTTATAACTTTTTATTTTTTCTTTGTTTCTATAGCGAGTAAAAATTTTTCATTATCACATAGTTTTTTAATATTAGTTTTAAGTAATATCTAGTATTGTATTGTGGTCCGTCGTCTAACACAGTTTTTGCGCAAGGACGCTCTAGGGTAGGAGAAGCTTAGGGTAATGAACGCAACATCTTCTTACTGGGAGCGAAGCTCCGACAAGTAGTATTCCTTTTTGGTCAGCAAATAGTGCAAATAATATCCAGATCATTGCAAATAGTGTTTATTGATATCATTTTATGAATTATTTTATAAACAATAGATTATTCATAGTAAACATCATTTATATTAGGAGGTTGGAAAAATGGAAGTCAACAAATGTATAAAGAAATCATTTTCTATTATTGGCAAAGAAGGTTCTACAAATGATGGTAATGCCTTTATTAAGAATTTATGGAAAGACGCTAACTCTCATTTTAACGAAGTAGAGGAATTAGCAAAAAAAGATGATAGCGGAAATATACTTGGAATATGGGGTGCTATGTCAGATTTTTCTCGTTCGTTTAATCCGTGGGAAAATGGATTTTCTGAGGGGCTTTATCTTGCGGGAGTTGAGGTTACAGATGAAGCAGAGCCGCCTCTAGGTTGGGTAAAATGGACGATACCATCTTATGAGTATATTTATGTACAATGTGATGGATTAGATACATTCCCTAAAATGATAGAGTATTTAAAGAAAAATAACATTCAACTGGTAGGAGCAGTACACGATTTTACTTGTCCAGAAGATGGACAAGGATATATGTTTTTTCCAATACGTAGGTTATGATCATAATTTTTAGTTTTAGCTAAGATAAATGTTGTAGAGTACATTATTTACTCTATAATAAAATTCTAAAATTAATAAATTATGAAGTATTAAAAAAAGAATCTAAGGAAAGAGCTGCGAAGCTGAATGAGGCAACATCTTATAACAAAATACTCCCGTTCGCTAGGACATCTTGTCACAGGGTGCAATTACCACCATAATGAAAGGCGCTGAGGTTTCGGTTCAGAGGCGGTGGGAGTACGAAACGTTATAAGACATTGCCTCACTAATTTTAGGGTATTCCTTGTGGGTTTAAAAAAGATATTCCTATGAATGATGCAGTAAAAATAAGAAATGTCTGTACATTGAAAACTAAAATAAGGAAAAAGATAAGATTTCTTAAAAGAGTGATATGTTTATTTCGTATTAATATTCATAATTAAAGTAAACTGGTACATATAATATTTACATAAGAGTAATCATTTGAGTTATTAAAAACAATTAATAATACAAACAGTATTATTAATTAGTTTTGTAGAGGAAAGAAAGTATATGAAAAGGATTTTATCATTTATCAATACAAAAAAGAAGAAGATAGGAGTAGTTATTTTATTGTTTATAATAATATTAACTATTACTCTAGGAATGATATTAGCATCTAGGCATTCAGAGGAGGCAAATATCAAGGATAGTTTTTATAACTCGGTAATTATGATCCAGTCAAAGATTTATTAAATTTCACAATACCTAAAACCATACCAGAAGGCTATAAATTTTATCTTCATATTAGTGGGCTAAGATTCATGGGAGAAAATAATCCTCGTTGGGCTTTTCATGTCTTTGATGAAGAAAGTATAAACTATACTTGGGAATATGGGAAAACTTATACTCATTTTGAGTGCTCAGGTGGATTTGAATATATCATTTTGTACTTTGGTTTATTAGATAAGAATACTAAAAAATTTTTATATAGTTATAAAATTACTATATATCCTAACGGAACAAAAACTATTGAAAAAAGATAATTTTATAATATTAAAAGGAAATCTCAAAAGGCTTCCTTTATTGATAAGATTTAGCAGATATAGTTAATTATAGTCATGCTAAATTAATGAATGCATTTATGGACGGAAATGTTGAGCAAGCACTCGTTGAAATAGATGAATTGTTCATAAATATAGTATTAGTCTTTCAACGTGGATACAATTAGATAAAAATTATTAGAATTACCATATTTGAGTAGTTCTTTTTTTTACATGTATTTTAAACAACAATTAAATTATAAATGAATAGAAAAACTTTTATGGAACAACTTTTATGGAACAATTTCTGCGATAGAGTAACAATATCAAGGTTGTTTTTTTACTATTACTAGAACATGATTTTAAATGTAAAAAATCCTCTGCCTTGTATAAAATAACCCTAACATACTTTGGAACTGGAGATTTATATTATTTCCATAAGGATTTTCAGTTAATTATCAGTAGATGAAAAGATAAAATACATATTTATTATTAACAAATAGTGTAAAGAAGCTGTATTTTTTAAAACGATTAGTACGGAGTATTACACATGTAATAAAAGGATTTAAAAGATAAATATAGAAATTATAATGTTGTAGGTGTAAGGATGATGTATGTAATTAATTGCTTTACAAACCAGAAAAAATGGATTTTTACAGGAGGTAAACAAAATAGTTTTTAACTGAATTTATTTGAAAATGAATGAACAGAAGTAAAAATAAAGAGAAAAGTTACTGTACATACCTTGAGAGATTCGTTTACTACTCACTTATTAGAAGGAGGAACAGATTTGAGATATATACACATGTAACTAATAAGAGTTTAAGTAATAATTGTCCATTAGGTAATATATAAGTGGTATTTACGAACTTAGTTCGCAAATACCATCAAATTTGGGTAATAGTTAGAACTAACATATGGAGATTCAAAAGTTATGTGCCATTGAAGTTAAGGCTTTGCAAGGAGAAAAAGATATCTCTAAATAAAGGGGAATGAAACAAAGGGGGAATAAATATATGAAAAAAAAGAAATCGAATTATCTTATATTAAAGAATGTAAATTTAATTGATTGTAATACAGACCATGTGCAGAGGAATATGACAATAAGTATTAGAAATGGCATTATAGAAAAAATTGTAAAAGAGGGTGAGCTGGAGATATCCGAAGATGCAAAAATAATAACACTTTCAGGGAAAACAGTAATTCCGGGTTTGATTGATTCTCATGTACATCTTTTTCAATCTGGAGTAGACGATTTTATGAAACCATATGCTGAAAGATTAATTAATAAATTTGAACGAAATTGCTGGTTAACTATACGCTCTGGAGTTACTACTGTTAGAAATATGCCTGGTGGTCGTGGCTATAAAATTTTTAAATATAGAGATAAAGTGAAAAAAGGTGAAATTATAGGACCTAGAATTTTAGCATCTGGACCTGCTATTACAGTTCCGTATAGTTATTTTAGTATATTATCATATTTGCCATTTAGCTCTTTTTTACGTTTTTTCATAGAACGATTATTTCGAATACGAGGTTTATCTATTGATGCAAATAATGAGAGAGAAGCAAAAGAAGTTGTTAGAAGGCTTAAAAGAGAAGGAGTGGACTTTATAAAGACTATTACTCCTGGTTCTAATTATCCTTATGCAGAAGATGAAAATATAAAATCAGAGTTATTAGATAAGGGTTTGAAAAAAGAACAAATAGAGGCAAGTATGCAACCTAAAATATTGAGAGCTATTAGTGAAGAAGCCAACAAACTAGATCTGAAAGTTGTCTGCCACAACATATATGGAACGAAAGGGTTTTCAGAAGCGGTTAAAGCAGGTGCAGATAGTATTGAACACTCACCAATGGGATTACTTAGTGAAGAGACATTTAATCTTATGAAAGAAAAAGAAGTTTATTGGGTACCAACAGCATATGCTATTTATAATTGGAAAAATATTATAGATAATCCTGAGATATACGAAACGGAAGAAATGAAAGAATTAGTCCCAGAACCATTTCATTCTTTTGGGAGAAAGTGTTTACAAAAGGTAAGAGACGATATAGAAAATGGTGGATTTTGGAGTGAGTTTTACAATGAAGTAGAAATATTTAAACAAGAGTATTTTCCAACGAATATTAGTATAGCAATAGAAAAAGGAGTTAAAATTGTTGCAGGAGTTGATTGTGGAGCAGGAGGTGCTGGATATATTCCACACGGACAATTACACAAGGAATTAGAGTTATATGTTACTAATGGTATGGGTGAGTTTGATGCCCTTCAGACTGCAACGAAAAATGCAGCTGAACTATTAGGAAAGATAGATGAATTGGGAACTATTGAGGAGGGAAAAGTTGGCGATATTGTCGTTCTAGATAGCAATCCATTAGAGAATATATCAAATTTAAAAAGCATTAATCTAGTTATTAAAGAAGGAGATATAGTTTTTAGTAAAAAAGAATCATTCTAAGGTTAGCTTTTTACGAATCGTCTAGAAAACGATAAAGATGGAATATTACCTCAAGGTTTTTATGATAGAGTATACATGGAATCAGACAAACTTGACATACTGGTAAAATTGTGTTTAAGAAAGGAAAATAAAAATGAAATATTTAAAAAGCAAACAATACGACAATGAATTTATTAAAGAAAATATGATGGGACCTAATTCAATGATAATATTAGAAAATTTATTAGAAAGTGTTCCGTTGACAAGTAACATGAGAGTATTAGATTTAGGATGTGGAAAAGGATTAACATCAATCTTTTTAGCAAAAGAATATGGAGTTCAAGTATTTGCGGTAGATTTATGGATTTCAGCGAGTGAAAACTATAAACGCTTTAAAAAAATGGGTTTAGATAATCAAATTATACCAATACATGCAGATGCAATATCGTTACCTTTTGCAGAGGATTATTTTGATGCAGTTA
The DNA here is from genome assembly GCF_001559865.1 of Abyssisolibacter fermentans. NCBI lineage: Bacteria > Bacillati > Bacillota > Clostridia > Eubacteriales > Clostridiaceae > Abyssisolibacter > Abyssisolibacter fermentans. The sequence continues at coordinate 58,823 of NZ_LOHE01000024.1, read as the reverse complement.
TTAGTATTGATGCATACCATTATTTTGGATGTAATGAAACATATTTTGATACATGCTTATCAAAATTATTAAAGAAAGATGCTTTAATTGCTATTGGTATTCCTGGTATGAAATACGAAATACATAATTGTATTCCAGATGAAATGAAACCTTATTGGGAAGAAGAGGCACTTGCATTATGGAATTCTTGCGATTGGTGGGAAAAATTATTATTAAAATCAAATAGTTTCGAAATTAAAAAAATTCACGAGATGGACTGCTTTAACGAAGCATGGCAAGATTGGCTAAAGACAAATAATAGATTTGCTCTTGAAGATAGACTTATGATTGAAACGGACAATGGAAGATATATGAATTTAATCTCTATCTTAGGAAATAAAAAATAGTTGATAATAGCGTAAATTATTGTAGGAAAAAAATAAAGCACCCTTGATAAGATGGTATTTACTTGGGTATATAATTAATCCGAAGTGGAGGGAGAATTTTTATGAGTAAGCAAAGTCAAGTTAACAAAAAGGCATGGAGTTATAAGGCTAATGAATTTTGGAGAAATAATCTGGGTGCGCCAACTGATGTTGCTAAAGATATGTTAAAACAACCTAATTATTATTTGAGAAGACATATTGAATATTTAGGAGATGTCAATGGAAAGAAAGTTATCAATCTACTTGGTTCATGTGGCAAAAAAGCAATTCCATTAGCGATACTTGGTGCTGATGTAACTGTTGTTGATATATCTGAAGAGAATATGAAATATGCAACGGAGGTGGCTAAAGAAGCTAATATAAATATAAACTATATAGTATCAGATGTGTTAGAATTAAATATTAACGAAATACAGGATAGCTTCGATATTGCCTATCTTGAGGGTGGAATATTACATTATTTTGTAGATATAAATGAAATTGCACTGAAAATATATAATCTTTTAAAAGTAGGAGGAAAATTAGTTTTAAATGATTTTCATCCATTTAGGAAAATACTTAAAGAACCAGATATATTTAAGGAAGTAGGGGATAGGTTAGAAATAGGAGGAAATTATTTTGATGATGAATTGAACGTTGCTGAAGTAGCATATGAAAAGTTTTTCCCAGTTAATGAACAAAATGAATTTCCAAAGTGTCTACTAAGATATTGGACTATGGGTGAAATTATTAGTTCCTTTGCATCAGTAGGTTTTGTTATTGAAAAACTTGTTGAAGGACCACGATTTGATTCTCATAAAAATATTCCAGGTGAGTTTACATTAGTAGCATCTAAACTAAAAATTATTTTACCCCACACCAAAGGGTAGGTAGTATGAACATTAATACTTAACATATGTTTATATTATTATCTCGTAAAGGGATTTTGATACGAGTTGTTACGTGTTGATGAATTATTATAAATGGAACTAAGAAAAGTGTTAGTAGAATTAGTCGTACATAGAACTGTGAAATACGAGTTTACTAATGAAAGAGAACAGTTGAGAAATTTGGATTCTGAATATCGCAACGTTACACAAGAGTGGGTCACAGCTATTGAAGCATTGAGAATAGATGATAAGTTTAATCGTTTACTTTGTAAAGTCGGTCAAATGCTGTTGCTATAACATAAAAGAAGACAATATTACTTAAATTATTTTATTGATAAGGATTTAACAGCTAAGGTTAATTAGTCATCTTTAAGTGATATTCATAAAGAAAATAATTATTATTAATGGGAGATGGAATATTTGGAAGAGATTTTAAAAGAAGATAGATTTAACTTTATATCCGATAATGATAAAGCTTTTATGATTGCATTTGACAAAGAGTTAACAAACCTTGGGTATCATTTTGGTAGTAATATTGGGAGTGGTTATTGTTGGGGAAAGTATATGGTTATTTATTATAAAAAAGGTGTTAAAAGCAAAAAAGTTTATGCTAGAATTTATATCAGAGATAAGAGTATTGTACTTCGGTTATTTCTAAGCAAAATTGATTCACATCAAAGATACATTGAAAATGCGCCAGAACACATTCAGGAAGTTTTTGTTGGTGATTATGGAAAATGCAATCGTTGTCACAACGATAAAGCTGGTTTATGTAAGTTCAGGAAAACGTATAAAATTCATAACCAACTTATAGAAAAATGTAACGGCAAAACATTCGAGTTTTATAATCCGACTGTTCATAAATTGCCTGATTATATCAGCCTGTTTTCTGAATTTTATTCAAGAAAGAGAAAGTAATATAGTATATTCAGATTATCATAGGATACGATGGTGATTATTATATAGGGTTGTTTATTACTTCTCATAACAAAATGGTAGCACAAGGGTAAAACATTTTGAAAAATATAAATGATTTTTAATAATTGGAGGTTATACATGGATAAAAATTTACAAAATCTTATTGATAATTCTATAAAGTGGGCATTAAGCCATCTAAACAGTACAGCTTACACATTCATGTGTTTGGGATTTGTGGAAGATGCTTTGGAACGTAGTAATAGCATTGAGATATTCGGAGGAGATAGTGCCAAAGAATCTGCGGATTTATATGAAGCACATAGATTTAAAGGGATGCCGCCTAAAGGGTCTTTTGTGTTTTATGATTGTGTAGGAGTAATTAAAGGAATCACTAAAAACTGGGGACATGTAGGTTTGGCTACTGATGATGGTAAGGTAATTCATGCATGGGATAAAGTGAGAATAGATGATTATAGAGAAATTGAAAATCTTGCAACAGCACCAGGATGGGACAAACTTCAATATATTGGATGGGTACCACTTGAACGTATTTTAATAGGGCATTGTACTAAGGTTTATGAATAATTAAGTAAAGTTTTCAGTTATCGCCTAATATAATGTTCACGTTCGCTCGGACAAGGATACACCGCCTAAGCCTGTTGGTGCAGTCTTTGCATGAAGGTATGAACGACTCCTTCTAAGACTATAAAACGTTGTAGATAAGAATCGTTGTGGATTGCGATGCTCCATAAAAGCTTTGGGTTTGTAACCCAAGCAAAACGCTAGTCTAAATAAACTAAACTAATATAACACAAAGCACCGATTGGTCATAATTGGTGCTTATTTTAAATATTTTTTATTCTATGTGGTATTGGTTGACGTGGTTTTTTTATCTATAATTTAACCCTGATTATTCATAAAAAAAAGTATTAATTTTCTATGAATAATCTAGATTTAATACTTTTTAACATAATAGATTAGGTTAATTCCTAATCGGTTAAGGAGGTAACTAATCATCATATACTATATAGATGAGAGCTAAACTCTAGTAAACATCAAGATTTACAATATATCAAGCATTATCAAGAAAAGTAAATTGTTATATGATATACTGTTTTTAAAGGTTGGTGATGGAAGATGTCTGATTATTATAATAAGTTACAGAAAACACTGGATTATATTGAAGAACATATAAAAGAGGATATTTCACTTGAAGAATTATCGGCTTTATGTTTCTACTCTGCCCATCATTTTCATAGAGTATTTCAATCTATAGTAGGGATACCTGTTACAGATTACATAAGAAAGAGAAAATTGTCTGTAGCAGCGGGGGAAATAATAGAAACGGATAAGAAAATAGTGGATATAGCATTAGATTATGGATTTAACTCTCATGAAACATTTTCAAGAGCATTTAAGAGAATATTTGATATTACTCCAAATGCATATAGAAAGCTGAATACACATGCTATACCTACTGATTTCTGGAAAGTTAGTTTTGCTAATAGTGCTTTGCAGAAGCGATATATGAGAGCTGTTGAAACTTTATGTGAAAGATTAAAAAAAGACATTAATGTCCTTGCAGTAATTATAATGGGAAGCCTTTCTTATGATCAGGTTTGGGAAAAATCTGATATAGATATGACTATTATAGTTAATGATAATTGTAAACTTAAGTCTGAGCTATGCCTTTTAGAAGATGATATATATATAAACGGACATGTACTGGCTAGAACTGAATTTAAAAAAATGATTGGGAAAAGTTCACAAGCATCAATGACACATTCTTATTACTCATTAGGGACATTAATTTATTGTAAAGATGAATCATTAAAGGAACTGTTTGAAAATATTTTTGATACAAATAAAATAGGTGAAAGAGATAAATCCTATGCTTTAATGGAAAGAACGGAATGGGTTCTTTGGAGGTTATATAAAGCAGAAAAGTGGTTAAAAGTTAAAAGTGATGTTAAGTACTCGTATTTATGGATAACTGAAACATTAAAACATATAGCAGCAATCGAGGTACTATTAAATAATAATATTCCTTCGAGAGAGGTTATATTACAGGCCTTAAAGTATAATAATCCAATTATCGAAAAATTATATTTGGGATTGATGGATGAGAGAAAAAATAGTATATATGTATCGCGCTCTATTGACATGATTTATGAGTATTTAAGACAACATATAGATATCATATGCAAGCCTATCCTAGATTATTTTAATAAAGTTAATGAGATGAAAGCACTTTCAACAATTGTACAAGATTTTAATAAGACTATAAGTACTCATATAATTTGTGAAATATGTGAATGGCTTTGTGAAGAGGGGATTCTTGTGAAAGATATCTCAGAAACACATATAACGAATAAGAGTAATACTGTTGTATATGAACCTGCTTATTTTAAGAATGATGTAGATATTGACATATTCATATAGAAATACCTTTAGAGGAGTGGTTTAGTGTTAGGGATGAAAGATATAGAGATAAAGGGTGCAAGGCAGAATAACCTTAAGAACATTGATGTAAATATTCCACGAGATAAGATTACTGTCATAACAGGCGTAAGTGGATCTGGCAAGTCTTCACTTGCGTTTGACATTATTTATGGAGAGGGTCAGAGAAGATTTCTTGATTCATTACCTACATTTTCACGAAGTAGAATTTCACAACTGAAGAAACCAGAAGTAGATTTTGTTTTCGGGCTATCTCCAGTAATAGCTATAGAACAAAAAAGAGGACTTGTTAATCCAAGATCAACGGTCGGAACTATGACAGATATATATGATTATATGAGATTGTTATATGCGACTGTGGGAACAGTTAAGTGTCCTTATTGCGAAGAGAAATTTGACATTAAGACGTCTGGGCAAATAGTTGAAGCAGTATTATCATTGCCAGAGGGAACGAAGATTGAATTCTTAACACCAGTATGTAAACTGTATGGAGAAACCTATGCATATCTTTTTGATGAGATAAGAAAGAAGGGGTACAATAGTCTAGTTATAGATGGGAAGAGAATCGATATTAGTGAAGAAATAGATATAGATGAATATTGTGACCATGATATCAAAATAGTCATTGATAGATTTGAAGTAAAAAACAATATTGAAAAAAGCATAACAAATTCCTTAGAAACTGCACTAGAGGTAATTGGAGAACATATTCTTATTGCAGAGTTTCTTTCGGAGGATATACCTGAAGAAGTAAAAGACAAATTTTATAGTAGTTTTGGTTGTAAAAAACACCATATTACCATGGCAAACATTGAATCACATTACTTTGCATTTAATAACATTTCTAGTTCTTGTCGAACATGTGGAGGAATAGGTACTTCCAAAAAGGCAGATCCAAGGTTAATGATTGTTAATCAACAGAAAAGTATTAATGAAGGAGCATTCGATCCAAGTGTGTACAACTACCGAGGAGAAATAACATATAAACATATCTTAATGTATAATCTTTCAAGACATTATAACTTTAGCTTAGATACACCTTTTAATGAATTGCCTGATGATATAAAAGATATATTGTTTTATGGAACAAAAGGTGAAAAAATTACGATAGAAGCGCCACCTAATTTCAATAAGAGAAACTGGATTATTGGTAGAAAAATTCAATTTAGTGGATACGTAAATCAAACTGAACACTGGTACAGGGAAACAACAAGAAAGGATAAAGTAAATGAAGCAGTGCTTGAATGGTTTAAAAAGAAAATGGTAGAATATACCTGTCCGGATTGTGGCGGAAAAAAGTTAAAGAAACAAAGGTTCAATATTCTTATTAATGATAAGAATATACATGAACTATGCTGGATGCAGTTAACAGAATTATATGATTTTATGTCGAAGCTAAAATTTCCGTCAGATAAAAAATATATTGCAGAACCAATTGTCCATGAGATAAACAAAAGGATATCATTACTTATAGAGATTGGACTAGATTATCTTTCACTAGGTAGGAGAGCAGATACAATTTCTGGTGGAGAAGCACAAAGAATAAGATTAGCTTCACAAATTAGTTCAGGTCTTATGGGAATGATATATATACTTGATGAACCTAGTGTAGGACTTCATGCTCGAGATAGTAAAAAGGTAATAAAAATCTTAAAGCAACTTAGAGATATAGGTAATACAGTTATTGTTGTTGAACACGATATTGAAACAATAGAAAATGCTGATAACATAGTTGAGATTGGTCCAGGACCTGGAATACATGGTGGGAAGATTGTTGAAATAGGAAGTATAGATGTGATAAAGAAAGCTAAACAATCTATAACAGGAAGATATCTTTGTGGTAAAGAAAGGATACTTGTTCCTAAAGAAAGACGTAAGTATAATGGCAATAAACTGATAATTCTTGGAGCTAGAGAAAACAACTTAAAAGATATTGATGTAGAGATTCCATTAGGTGTTTTTGTATGTATATCAGGTGTTTCAGGGTCTGGGAAAAGTACACTCGTCAATGAGATTATCTATAAGAAGCTTAGGAGCATAGCAGATCCAAGAATTATTCCTGGAAAACATAGAGATTTAAAAGGGAACGAGCATATAAAAAACATTATAAATATTGATCAGTCTCCCATAGGGAAAAATAGCAGATCTAATCCTGCAACGTATATCGGCTTATTTGATAGCATAAGAAGATTATTTATGAACACTGAAGAAGCAAAGGCAAATGGGTATACTATTTCAAACTTTAGTTTTAACAGTAAGAATAGTGGGAGATGTGAGCATTGTAAAGGAGATGGACGAATAGTAACAAAATTACAATTTATGCCTGATGTTGAAATTGTATGTCCCATATGCAAGGGACAACGATATAAAAAAGAGATACTAGATGTTAAATATAACGGAAAAAACATATATGAGGTACTTGATATGAGTGTTGAAGAAGCAGCAGAATTTTTTAAGGATAAGAAAAACATATATCATAAACTTAGCATTATGAATCAATTAGGATTAGGATATATCAAGTTAGGCCAGCCTTCAACAACTTTATCAGGTGGAGAAGCGCAGAGAATAAAGCTAGCTTCTGAATTAGGTAAGATAAAGAGAGGTACAAGTAATCTTTATATACTAGACGAGCCTACTACAGGACTTCATATTTCAGATATAAAAAAGTTATTAAATTGTTTAAATCTACTTGTAGATAAGGGACATTCTCTACTTGTTATTGAACATAATTTAGAAGTACTTAAAACTGCAGACCATATCATTGATCTTGGACCTGAAGGAGGGAAAAATGGAGGATATGTGGTAGCACAAGGAACACCAGAACAAGTGAAAGAAGTGAAGGAATCTGTGACTGGACAGTATTTAAAACATGTTTTGTAAATAAAACAACTTACCTACTAAAGTAGGTGGATTTAGACATAAAGGTTTAAGACTAAAAGCCTTATTTAGGCTTAAGCCACTTAAAGAACTTGAGCTTAAGCCTAATAAATCTTTTTTATCAATCTTCTACTTTAAAAAAAGTACTTTTAGTAACCGTTATTTTTGATTTTCAATATAATATTTTACTATTTCTTCAATAGCTTATTCAAAGCTACTGAAAAATATTTCTGTTCCTCGTCTGTAAGTTTTTCGTTAATAATTTTTTCTATACGCTTAAACGCATTTTGTTCTGCCATTTCTACACGTTTTCCCTTTTCGGATAATCGAATATATGAAACTCTTCGATCTTCGTAGGATTTTTCTTTATAAACCAAGCCAATTCGTTCCATTTTTTGAATGTGAATCGTCACCGTTGGCTTTGACATGTTCATAGCTTTTGACAGTGCCGTAATTGTTGGTTTTTCTAATATAGATATCCAGTCTAGAATTGTAAATTGTCCATAAGTAATATTGTCAAGGTCTTCCTTTTCAAACAATTTTTCTTTTTCTTCTCTGATTATATTGGAACATTGCACTAAAATTTGATCTATTAATTTATAAAACTCCAAAAAATCACCTTCCAAGATTATTATAACAACGCAGGCAATTACGTAGTAATTGCAACACACCGTTTCAACGAGGCGAAAGATTGTACACCGCCTGTTAAATCTAATCGGTACCCGTCACCTATAGAGGTGGGGAATATTTTGCTTGTTATAAATTAATTTTATCAAAATTATAATTATTTATAAAGAGGTTTTATTTGTTTTATATATCCCTTCTGCTTTCAGAAATGGAATGTGAACAATAAGTTTAACTGTCATCCCAAATGCAAGAATTAAGACAGGGTAAATGATTTTTGGTTGTTCAAAAAGAATTCCGTAGATATACATACCTAATACCCTAGACAGTGATATTAACATCATAAAAATAGACGAAAATCGTCCAAGGTACTCTTTAGGCACTTCTGACTGATAAAAGGTTTTAAAAAATACGCCATAATATCCAAAGGACAGGAACATACAGAAGCATCCTATTGAAAGATATATTACTGGTAAATACGAATAATTTGAAATCCATGTAATAAAATAATTTGACCCTAAAGGTGCAAATAGAAAAACAGCACCAATCATCCCGATAATACCTATATTGATATGACTTGCAATCTTTCTTTTATCTTTTTGATGAAGTGCTATAAGAGACGCTAGGATAGTACTCACTGATATCGTTCCTTGAAGGACTCCATAATGAAATTCAGGTGTTTTAAAAGTAACCACTAATAAACTAAGCATACCAACTTCGATAAATGAAAATAAGAACAAGTGTGTTAATGCACCATTGCCTATTAGAGATGCCACACGAATATCACTGAATATTACTTTAACACCGGTTCCCATATCTTTAATCAAATTGGATTTTGCCTTTAGGTTTGAAATTGTATCTACATCAAAAAACATTTCAGCTAAAGCTGATAAAATAAAAGTAATGGCATCAATAAAAATAATCAGCTTGAGGCTCCCTGATGCTAAAAGCACACTGGCAATCAATGGAGATATAACATTAAAGGTGCTATAAATCGACTGATTCAACGAATTCACAGTTCCTATATTTTCTTTATTGAATAAACGAGGCACTATCGATATTGAAGCTGGCATAAAAAATGTATCAGCCATCGCAAATCCAATTATTAGAGGTACAATAACCGTAAGTCCAAGGTGATTAATAAACATAAGACCTAATAACACGAATCCTCGGAGCAAGTCTAAGCCAATCATAACTTTTTTCTGATCCAACCGATCTACAATAGCTCCTGAGAATATACTAAGAATCAATCTTGGTATGAAAGCTGTTGCGATTATACTTCCAAACATTTTAGGAGATTGTGTTAGTTTCATTATATGAAGTGCCAATGCTGTCGTAAGCATAACATCTCCAAATACAGATGTATTACTTCCAAATAAATAGAGATATAAATTTCGTTTGTATCGAATTTCTTTCATAGAAATTCCCCCTCTGTATAATTAGTTAGCATAAACTAACTAAATTATATAGTGCTTTGTAAATTATGTCAATATTTATATTAAAAAAATAGAATTTTCTTATCCTATATATTACGAGAATGTATTTTCGACATCATTTTCACAATAATAGTAAAAAAGATACATAGTAAACCATGGATTTAATTTATTTCATGGTTTATCTAAGCAGAGAATAAAAAATTTAGATTTGGTGTAAATCGTAAATAAAAATCAGCGAGTGAAAGTGGAAGCTTTTGATAATGGGAATTAAATTGTTCATTTTAATAATGACCGTATTAGAATTTATAAGGAGTTGTCTCAAAATGGCAAATTTCTGTGTTAGTGAAATATTTCACGACTAATCACGTCTATTACATATGAAATAAAAGGATTTAAAAGATAAATATAGAAATTATAAAGGTGTAGGTGCAATGATGATGCATGTATAAAAGCAAAAATAAAAAGAAAAGTTACTGTGCATCCCTTACTTGAGACATTCATTTGCAACTCACTTATTAGAAGGAGGAATATATTGAAAAAGTATTTACTTTTATCAATAGTTGTAATTATTGGATTTTTAAGTTTCTTCATTTTATCTTACCGTAATATGGATGAAGATGTTTTTTATAGTAATGAAGATAAAAAAACAGTTGTTGCTGAAATACCAGAAAAAAATATAAGACTATATGCCATAAATAAGGATAATGGAATGTATACAGAGTTTATTTTACAATTAGGAAATAGTGAAAGGTATTTTAATTGGCAAAATATATCTAATCCAACATTTAGTCCAAAACTTATACTTTCAGACTTGAATAAAGATGGGGTAGAAGAACTTATTGTTATACTAATAAATGGTACTGGTACAGGATTTCATACTGAACAAGTACACATTATAGATATTTCTACATTTCAAGATTATGATGCAGAAAATCCAATTCATGTTATTTACAAAAATGTTAAAACAAAACTTTCTCCTAAAGAAATAAGGATTTCTTTTGCTGATTATACAACAACACTTGTTTAAAGGTATATAGACATTGAACTTCAACAACTTTTTGAAGATATTGTTTTTGGAAACATAATAAATTATGAAATCAAAGATGATAAGTTATATGTTACAGTATGGGCACAAATTGGTCCAGCTTCTTTTATTGGTAAGATGGATATGTCATATTATTTTCAAGGTAAGATGTATGTAGTAGACAATATTAAATTCACACCTATAGAACTTAAAAAATAAAAAACTTAGACAACTACAGTCGACGATTATTTTAAAAGATTTAGGGAAAGAGCTACGAAGTTGAATAAGTCAACATCATATAATACCATATTGCTGTTCGCTTCGCACATCATCATATCTAGCACAAATAGTACAGAAGTTAAATGAGCTGATGAAGTCGACAATAAGCAAACGCTATATAAAATCTCGCGCAGAAGACCGCGCATTCGTGCACGGGAGATTGCTTGGAGAAAGCTTCTAAGATATTTAACACATATACAAGATTTTGCAAGTTAAATTATTTATGTACTGGAGGTAAGAGAGAATGAAGATTGTTTTTGTTCGGCATGGTGAACCGGATTATAATGATGTTAAACAAAGAGGATTTATTGGTCATGGACGTGACTTAGCTCATTTGACTAAATTAGGGAAAGCACAAGCACGAATAGCAGCAGAAAACCCGATATTAGACGGAATTGAACTTGTTGTATCATCGCCTTACACCAGAGCATTACAAACAGCGGCTATAATATCAAAATATAGGAATGTTGAAATTGAAGTTGAGTTAGACTTACATGAATGGCTACCAGATTTAACGTATTCTTTTTCCGATTATGATTCAGTTGACAAAGCTTTGAAACTTTGTATTTCTAGCAAAGGGATTTGTCCAAAAGATTCTCCAATCAAATATGAAGAACTATCAAATGTCTTTGATAGAGCCAAGAAATGCCTTGAAAAATACACATCATATAAAAAAATAGCAGTAGTCACTCACGGTATGTTAATATGCCAGTTTGCTTTTTCAAAAGAATTCCAATACTGTGGTGTTTCGGAAATAGAATTTGGTAAAAATTCAAAATGGTGTGGCTGGATTGATACACTGTAGTATAAGTTTATGAGTTAGAAATCAAGGGCTGACATCCTGTCAGTCTCTGGCTTCGTGGGCCCGCGACTTTACATAACAATGCAACGTTGGCAGCACATGGTACACCCCTCCACTAACCGAGTCAGTTTCTGCATTAGCCGACCCAAAAGGTCCCTCGCCATAAGCAGAAATTTGTAATTGTCTCACTCATTTCAGAGTATGTCTTTTGGGTCATAAACATTAGTGATAAGTTGGTATGAAATCATAAGATTTGGAAGTACCAAATTTAATTAAGGAGAGATAAAATGAATGCTATAGAGATATTAGCTAGAGAACGGGTATTATTATTTGCTTTTATTTTGGTCTTACTTAGTGGTTTCCTAATGGGAGAGATTATTTTTAGACTGAAAAAGGAAAAGGCTTTAAAGTTGGGAGAAAAACTTGATGGAAGTAGAGATGTTCATATTAGAATAATTTATAACAATATAACAAAATCTTATGGTGTTTTGAGAGTAATAATAGTTATATTTGCGATGAATTTATTGGGAGGAGCATTAATTTGGTCCTCTGTTGGTGGGATATTAATTGTTATTCCATTTTCACACTATGCTTTAATTGGATTTTTAACTAATCTAGTATTAAAAAGATATCCAGAGCGAATGAAGTGGGTAACAATACCTAATATATTGTTTGAAGTAGCAGCTTTTATGGTCGCAGCTGTTGGTGGAATAGGTATAGGGCTAAATATTTGGGGAGCAGGGAACTTATATGTTGCATTTAAAGAATGGAGTATACTTTTTATAACAATTGTGGTGCCATTTCAACTTATTGCAGCCATATTTGAAGGATTTCTATTTAAGAGAATCTACATAATAGAAAAACACCCATGGCCTCGAGAGATATCTAAAGAAAACAATTTATAGAATGAATGCAAGAGTTAGATTTCGAAGCTGCGTGAGGCAACATCCGATAAAAAATGTTTCCGTTCGTTATCACACATTCTTTCACCGGGTATAGCATCACCAAGAAGAAGGGCTCTGCGGGTTCTGTTCAGATGATATACATTGATACAATCTAGTCAACCTAGGAGACTCTATATGCTCTTTATTCAAGACTACAACCAAGATGTAGACAAGTTCTATGAAGCCTTAATATCAAGACTAGGAGAGTTTAGTATAGAAATAGCCAAAGAGAAGATAAAAATCTTATTCAGGTATGAGCAATTAGTTGTGCGCTGCGTTAGCCATGACCTTTTGGTTGGTAACCTAAGTAAAATGTGTTAGTTTAAATAGACTAAACTATTCGGTTGGAGTCTAGAGTCAGAGAAATAAAGGTACTTAAAATATGTTAGAAGGTTATGAAAAATGAAAGAAAGAGAAAAACTTGATTAAATTCATAATTTTATATATAATGGACACAAATTCTAAAATAAAAGGGGGTACATATATGAGATTAAAAAATGCTACTATTTTCGCAATAATCGGGAGTATAATAGGACTTATAGGAAAAATCATTATTTTCTTATTTACCTTAGATGATTTTTTATTTGTAGATAACCCGATATTATATTTCAGACTTGCAAATGCCTTTGATATTATTTTTGCCGGTTCATTAGTTATTTTTTTCGTTGTACTATTTTCAAATCAACGTAAACAAAAGAAACAGAAAGGAGAGGCGTAAATGTCTGATTTAGATAAAATTTTAGAAACCAGTGACGAAACTTTATCAACTGAAAGTGAGGATAAATCTAGAATAGAAAATAGTTCTACTAATAATAACCATTATAATTATGCTGATACATTAAAAACTTTTTCTACAGTGGTATTCATATTAAGTATAATAATTGCATTAATTGTTTTTTATAAATTTGGTTTTATTAAAACTTCTTACTATTCCACTGAAATTAATCCAATAGGGATAGGTGTAAGTTTAGGGATATTCGCACAAGGATTATTAATTTGCTTGTTTGCGTCTGTAGTTCATAGGTTAACACGTGATATTATTGATATTAAGAGCAATACACAATCAAAGAAAAAATAGAAGAGAAAATATAAGATTTAATTAATGTCAACTTGGTAAAGTTTATTTTTGGGTAATATGCACAAAAATTATCAAATATTCATTTAAGCATCTTTTTACTATTAACAATAAAATAAAAATACATAAAAACCATGAGATTGTAATAAATTTCATGGTTTTAGCTTTTTGTAAAATATAATATAGAAATACATGAAATAAAAAGTTTTTAAAGATAAATATAGAAGTATTATGAGGTAAATAAAATGCTTTTTAACTGTAATTTTGTACAAAAAATATTTGGAAAAGTATAATAAAGAGAAAAAATACTGTACATACTTTGAATTATTCATTTGTTATTCAATTATTAGATAATATAATGCATAGAACATTAATTGTTTAGCTCATAAGTTTTTGGTGAATTTGGGCAAAAGTTTGAACTAACATACGGAAATTTAAAAGTTATCTAACATATCCCTCTTGGATATTCCTTAAGAGTGATGAATAGAGATAGAAAGGAGAATCTAGAGATGAAAAAATCGCTATAATTTCGGATATACATGAAGCATTTTTACTAAATGATTTCTTTTTTGAGTAATGGATAATATAGCTTTTGCTTTCTATTTTACATAAAAAATATTAATATTTACAGGTAACACAATTCAGCTTTATCTAATATTATATAACAAGAGACATGCACAATAATCAAAAGTACTAATGAGAATTAAAAAGAGGTGAAATCATGAAAATTGATGCTTTTATATTTTTGTTAGGCTCACTAACTGGTTTTATTGCTTATTTAGCTGGATTGAATTTTGAGATTATTATGTTATGGCTGATATTATTAGTATTAGATCTCATATCAGGACTTTTGAAAGCATTTAGAACAAGGCATTTTTCCAGCCATTGTATGAGACTTGGTTTAACAAAAAAAGCGGCTGAAGTAATATTATTATGTGCAGTAGTTTCTGGTCAAAGGATACTATCTATAAATGGATTTGAAATTCCATTATTAGAGATTTTCGTGTGTGCCTTATGCTTTAAAGAATTTGGAAGTATTCTAGAAAACTGCAATACAATGGGAGTAAAAATACCAGAAATTATTATGAAATGGCTAAGAATACTAGATGATCAGATTAATAATAATGATGATAGTTAGTTGAAAAATAAATAGTAAACAGAAATATGTTCGAAATAACTCCTTTAATTTGTATAGAATAATATAATAAATGATATCTTTAATAGGCTAGGATAAATGCTATATTTGTCCTAGCTTACTTATTAATTGATAAATTCTATTTCATAAATAGAGTAGGTGATTTTTATTTCAGTTAAAGTAGAATTATTAAAGTTTCTATGTTTATTATTTCTGCTGAATGGATTTATTTTTTATAACCCAAAAGCTTAAGTTTGAAAAAAAAGATATTAAGTATATAATAATATTTGAAGAAATTGCTTTGAATATAAGATAATACCTTTATAAAATGAAAACTATGGAGGATAAACAATGATAATAAATGAAAATTTAATAGAGTTTAATATAAATGCCAAAAATAAAAATGAAGTTATAAAATTACTATCTGAGCTTTCAGCTAAAGCAGGTAAGGTATTGGATGTAAATACATTTATTAAAGATGTACATGCTAGAGAAAAATCATACTCTACAGGAATTGGAGATGGTATAGCTATTCCTCATGCTAAATCAAGTGCAGTTAAAGAGGCTATGATAGTATTCGGGAAATTACAATCGTCTGTAGAGTGGGAATCAATAGATAAAGAAAATGTAGATTTAGTTTTTTTATTAGGTGTTCCAAGTGAGAATAAAGATAATCTTCATTTAAAAATATTGTCTGACTTATCTAGAAAACTGATGGATAAAGAATTTATAAAGAGTCTTAGAAAAGCAAAGAATAAAACAGAAGTGATATCTATTATAAGTAGTGTGTTTGATTGATTTAATTCTTATGTCTTAAATTATCTCGCTCTGTTTATGAAATTAAACCTGATTATTAATTATAACTTTCATAATATGTTGTATAGTTCTGAATTAGAAGATTTCAGTGAGTTTGAAGGGATACTGAGTTGGTATGTCCGTCATATAATGGATTTCTTATAACAGAAGGATGCAATATAGTATCAATTTTCTATGAATAGTCTGGGTATATATTAAAAATAATGCTATCCAAAATTAAAAAGATGGTATATTATAATATAAATAAAGCGATTTATTGATTTAGAAGACTACCGTATATATCAAAACTTTATTTAACTCTAATTATTCATATAAAGCACAATAATATGATGTATAATATTGAATTATGAGCAGAGAGCTTAAATTTAATTTAGCATGCTTATTCATTTTAAAAATTACACATTTATAAAAAATTTATGAATAATCTGGGTTCAAACTTAATAATGGGAGAGGGACATATGAAATCAAAAAACAACAAATGGATATACTTATTAATGGTAGCAGCAGCTTTGTTTTGGGCAGGAGCATTTATCGCAGGCAAAATTTCAATTAAAGAGTTTAGTCCTGTATCAGTAACTTTTTTGAGATTCTTTTTTGCTTCAATTGTTATTTTTACTTTATTAGTTTACAAGCAAAAAGATTCATGGAAACCCAAAAAAGAAGATTTACCGATTATTTTTATGCTAGGCTTAGTTGGTATGGTAGGATATCATATATTATTTTTTACTGCATTAAAATATACAAAAGCTATAAATGCATCAATACTTGCAGCCACGAACCCATTGATGACTGTTTTAATAGCAGGGTTGATCGGACAAGAAAAATTAAGTATAAAAAAAATAGGAGCAATAGCATTAGCGTTTATTGGAGTAGCACTTACATTAACAAATTGGGATATAAACATATTGATAACAATGAATTTGAATAAAGGCGATATGATTATGATACTAGCAGTTTTTTGTTGGGCTACATATTCCATATTAGTAAAAAAACATGTGAAAAATTACACTCCATTATTTTTAACAGCATACAGCTTTATTACGTGTACTATTATATTATTTCCTTTTGCTATTGCTGAGGGGTTATTCGATGCTGTTGCGCTGGCTTCTAAAAATGCCTGGATTGCAGTGTTATATATGTCTATATTTCCAACGGTGTTTGGTTATTTAATTCAACAAAAATCTATTGGATTAATTGGTCCTTCAAAAACTTCAATATTTATAAATTTAGTGCCTGTTTTTTCAATAATTTTGTCTATAACTTTATTAGATGAACAGTTTTATTTACTAAATATATTTAGTGGATTATTAATTATTTTATCTGTCTATATAACGACTATAAAATTAAAGGATTAAAGATTTGAACAACAATACAGAGTAAGAATGAGTTGGATTTAATATTGCAATTTATAAAACATAAAAAAATATAATTTAATTGGAAAATTTATTTGACAAACATTTTATTTTATGTTATCATTAATTGTTACTTAAATTATTAGTAAACAAATTAACATTAATATTTTTAATTGGTGTTTGTATTTTATGTACTATCCTAATTTAGAAATGTTTGTTATGTGTTTTACAAAGATTTAAGGAAAATAAATTTAGGAGGTACAGTATATATGACTGGTACAGTAAAATGGTTTAACTCAAGCAAAGGATTTGGATTTATAACAGGAGAAGACGGAAATGACGTATTTGCTCATTTTTCTCAAATTAATGTTGATGGATTCAAAACTTTAGAAGAAGGTCAAAAAGTATCATTTGATGTTGCTCAAGGACCAAAAGGACCTCAAGCAGAAAATATTACTATTATTTAGTTAATGGATATTTTAACCTTATGCTATTATTAGCATAAGGTTTTTTGTGTTATTTAGTATATTTATTAGCATATGATGAAGCTGCGTATGATTCGGGTTTTATTTTAGTACTAAAACCTAATCCAGAAAAATATTTTATAATTTCGTTGATCATGCATCTTGTCTTACCGTTTTTACCTATGTCAATATGAATTTCATTATAAAAATCTGTTCCTTCATCTAAACAGTTAATAACCGAATTCAACAGTTTGTCAAAATAATTGATAGATATTTCGTTAACAATTTGTAAGGTTAAATTAGCTTCAATAGAAATTTTTTCTCTTATGCTATTAATTTTGTATGGAATTATAATCTTATTTACACAACCCCATGCACATTTACCTATTCTGTGAATTACTATAGCAGTGACAAAAACTGTAGAATTAGATTTGACTTGTGAATCAGTGCCTATAGAAAGACGATAGCTAGAATTACAATCTTGTTTTATAAAATTTATAACATAAGAGAAAACAGAATCTAAATCCATATTATCATGAGTGCTGTTATAAAAGCTGGATTTGTATAAAAGATTTTTCACATTAAATTCCATAACATCACCTTTCATGTGATAGGAATGTAATAACCATAGTAATTATTATTAAAAAAACAGTTGATATATGCTTGATAAAATAAGAAAGAAAACCATTCTATAAATAATAAAACAAAAAAGGTTAATTAATTGGGTATAATATGATAATAAATATTAAATTATAGAAGTATAAAATGTTTAAATATGATATACTATTTTCATTGAGCCTAGCTAAATAAATACAGAAATAATAAGTAAATATTTGTGTTAATAAACACAGAAAGGAATAAAAATTATGGATACAAAAGAAATGAAAATTAAAGATTACCCTTTATCAAATGAGATTAAAAGAGGTCTTAGTGAACTTGGTTTTAAAAAACCACTAGAGGTTCAAGCTATAGTTATACCTAAAATATTAGAAGAAGATAGAGATTTAATAGTACAATCACAGACAGGTAGTGGTAAAACTGCTGCTTTTGGAATACCAATTTGTGAGAAGATTAATGCTGAACTAGAATCCACTCAAATGTTAGTTTTAACACCAACAAGAGAGTTAGCAGAGCAGGTAAAGTATGATATAGAGGGTATTGGTAAATATAAAGGAATTAAATGTGTTGCAGTTTATGGTAAACAGCCAATTGAAATTCAAAGAAAAGAGTTGAAAAAGAAACCACATGTAATAGTAGCTACACCAGGAAGAATGATGGATCATTTGTTTAGAAAAAATGTTAAATTAAAAGATTTGAAATATCTAGTTATTGATGAAGCGGATGAAATGTTGATAATGGGTTTTGGTGAGCAGATTGAAAAAATAATTGAAAAGACACCAGACGATAGAGTTACATTATTATTTTCTGCTACTATGCCTTTAGAGGCACAATATTTAAGTCAAAAATATTTGAAAAATCCTGAAAATATTGAGGTAAAATCAGATAATAGTGTTTTAAATAAAATAGAGCAAATTCATTATACGGTAGAAGCTTTAAAAAAAGTTGATTTCCTTAAAATGATGCTAAGACGTGAGGCTCCTAGAAAAACTATAATATTCTGTAACACACAAGAACAGGTAGAAAGACTTTATGCTATTATGAAAAAATGGAGTTATCTAATATGTCGCGTACATGGAGGAATGAAACAATTAGATAGAATGAATACAATGACAGCATTTAAAAGAGGTCAATACAATACAATGATAGCGACAGATGTTGCAGCAAGAGGAATTCATGTAGAAAGGGTTACTCATGTTATAAACTTTTTTGTTCCTTTTGACAATGAGAACTACATACATAGAATCGGTAGAACGGGAAGGGTTGACCAAAACGGTGTGGCAATTACCTTTGTAACAAAGCCAGAAGTAGAGAGGTTTGAAGAGTTACAGAAATTTTTAGGATATAAAATCCCTTGTAAGGGAGGGCATGTTTCTAGGAAAATTGGTAAAAAAGAACAAAAAAGATTGTCTAAAAAAAATCGGTATATTGCTGGAAATAAGAAAGGCGTAATAGTTCAATTGAATGCAGGAAATGTGAACAGTATTTTTACCAAGAGAGATATAATTTCAACTCTTAGAAGCATAAGCGGTATTAATCAATCAGATATAGGTAAAATAGAAATTAAGGGCAAAGTAACAAATATTGAAATTTTAGGTGGCAAGGAAAGAATAGTTTACAAAGCTTTTAGTAATATAAAGATTAATGGTAAAAAATATCGTGCAAAACTAAAAAGCTAAAAAATAGTTATAAATAAAATAGTGTTAATGCTTAATTAATTAATGCTGTATTGAAAATTAAAAAAAATAAAAAATAACCTTGACAATAATTCATTATAAACTTATAATGTTTACAAAGTTAATAAAGTAAAAGCTATGATAGGAAGAGTAAATTAGAAAAAGTAATATAGAGAGGGAGTGCCTTGGCTGTAAGCATCCTATTACTTGCTAATCGAAGACTAACCTTGAGTTGTATCTGAGGTCATAAATTGTTTTATGACGTAAGGATTTCCGCTTAAATGAGCGTTATATGATTGAGTGAAGTATTATATATTTTATATAATATTTAATTAGGGTGGTACCGCGCGAATATACTCTCGTCCCTAGAAGCAATTCTAGGAACGGGAGTTTTTTTAATTTAAGCAGAGAACCCAAATTTATGATTTGGTGTGAGTCGCTTACTCCTAGGAACAAAATGAGTAGGAGTTACAGCTTGAAAGATTAAAGAAAAGGCAAAAATTCAGAAAGCAGAGAATCCAAAATTTAATTTGTTGTGAATCGCTTACTTCTAGGAAAGAAGTGAGTAGAGTTTCATTATTAATATTGGATTGAATAGAGATTTTTAAAAAATAAAAGGAGGATTATGATATGATTAATATTACATTACCAGATGGCTCAGTTAGACAATATGAAGCTGGCATAAAAGTTATTGATGTTGCAAATGATATTAGTTCAGGTTTAGCTAGAGTTATTTTAGGAGCTAAGGTGAATGATAAAACAGTTGGGTTAGATGAAGTAATAAATGAAGATATTAGTTTAGAATTATTAAAATTCGACAATGAAGATGGAAGAAATATATTTAGACATACAAGTGCACATATTTTAGCACAAGCAGTAAAAAGACTATTCCCTGATACAAAATTAGCAATAGGTCCTGCTATCAAAGATGGGTTCTATTATGATTTCGATACTGAGCACAAGTTTACACCAGAAGATTTAGAAAAAATTGAAGCTGAAATGAAAAAAATTGCTAAAGAAAACTTAAAACTTGAAAGATTTATACTTCCAAGAAATGAAGCAATACAAAAGCTAAAGGAAATGGGAGAGGATTATAAAGTTGAACTGGTAGAAGATTTACCAGAAGATGAGATTATATCATTTTATAAGCAAGGAGATTTTGTAGACCTTTGTGCAGGTCCTCATTTACAGTCAACAAAAAAAGTTAAAGCAGTGAAAATTCTAAGTATCGCAGGAGCTTATTGGAGAGGTAATGAAAACAACAAAATGCTTCAAAGGCTTTATGGTACTTCATTTGAAAAGAAAAAAGATTTAGATTTACATTTAGAAAGATTAGAGGAAGCTAAAAAAAGGGATCATAGAAAACTTGGTCAAGAATTAGACTTATTTAGTTTAAATGAAGCAGGAACAGGATTTCCATTCTTCCACCCAAAAGGAATGGCTTTAAGAAATGTCTTAGAAGATTTATGGAGAAAAGAACATGCATTAAGAGGCTATGGAGAAATAAAAACACCTATAATACTAAATGAAGAATTATGGCATACATCTGGACACTGGGACCATTATAAAGAAAATATGTATTTCACAAAAATAGATGATATGGATCATGCAATTAAACCTATGAACTGTCCGGGTTCAATGCTTGTATTCAAAAATAAAAGATACAGCTATAGAGATTTCCCAGTTAGAATGGCTGAACTTGGTCTTGTTCACAGACATGAAAAATCAGGAACTCTTCATGGATTAATGAGAGTTAGATCATTTACTCAAGATGATGCGCATATATTCATGTTACCAGAGCAAATTAAAGAAGAAGTTCTAGGAGTATTAAAGTTTGCTGATGATTTCTATAATTTATTTGGTTTTAAATATAGTTTGGAGCTTTCAACAAGACCAGAAGATTCTATGGGAACAGATGAAGAATGGCAAATAGCGGAAGACGCATTAAAAGAAGCATTAAAAACTGCTGGGCTAGAATATACAATAAATGAAGGAGATGGAGCATTCTATGGACCAAAGATAGACCTTCATTTAGAAGATGCAATAGGTAGGACTTGGCAATGTGGAACAATACAGCTTGATATGCAAATGCCACAAAGATTTGATTTAAATTATATTGGTAAAGATGGAGAAAAGCATAGGCCGGTTATGATTCACAGGGTTATATTTGGAAGTATAGAGAGATTTATTGGAATACTAATAGAACATTTTGCTGGAAAATTCCCATTGTGGATTGCACCAGTTCAAGTAACTGTTCTTCCTATATCTGATAAATACAATGATTATGCATATGATATCAAGAAAAAATTAATGGAAAAACAAATAAGAGTTGAAGTTGACCATAGAGCTGAAAAAATAGGTTATAAGATTAGAGAAGCACAGCTTCAAAAAATACCTTATATGCTTATTGTAGGAGAAAAAGAAGCAGAAGCAAATAGCTTAGCAATTAGAGATAGAGAAAAAGGTGATATAGGAGCAATGAAGGTTGAAGAGTTTGTTGATATGATAGTAAAGCAAATTGAAGAAAAGAAATAATTAACAAAAACCTAGAATTTTAATTCTAGGTTTTGTGCTATTAATGGAAAGCTTTACTGTTGTAATAAGAGTTTGAAAAATTATTAAAATAGCTAGGGTAAATCTTTGAGGAAAGTGATGCTCAATGTTTTTGTGTTGAAGCTATACAAGACATTTTTTTACTAGGAGATGCCTATATTTCGTTATCTAAGCTGCTCTTGCTCTTGTATAGTAATATAATTTATGATATAATCACATTGAAAATTTATAATTAGGAATAAATTAGGATGAGGAGGTGTAAAGGATGAACTTATTTGTTAGTTCGTACATGCTAGAGTATTATGATGTACATAGAAACATAACATTCAATTTTGGTGACCATAGGGGAGGTGCGTCCAAAATTAAATATTATGTAAACTAATTAATAAGTAAAACTTTACATTTAGAATATAGAATTATGTTTTAAACCTTAAGTAGAGTCTACTTAAGGTTTTTTTGCGCGCTTTCATTGGGAGGAGGGTAAAAGATATTATTAGGTAATTAAAAATTAACTATATACAACATTGGGGGTATTACCATGAGTTATAAAACAAATTTAAATAAAAATATTAATAGAAATTATTTATATACATTCATAAGTTCTTTGAACTTATCTCAGGGATTATGGATGATCTATCTAGCAGCAAAGGGAATGTCTTTAATGCAGCTTGGAATTTTAGAAGCAATATTTCATATTACGTCGTTTTTTATGGAAATTCCAACGGGGATAGTAGCAGATATTTATGGAAGAAAAGTTAGTAGAATAACAGGCAGATTTGCTTCAGTTGTTAGTACAATAATATTATTATATTCCAATAATTTTTATTGGTTTATGATTTCATTTGTTATATCAGCTCTATCATATAATTTGGAATCAGGAGCTGGAGAAGCTTTAGTATATGATTCTTTGAAAGAAATAGGTAAAGAGAAGAAGTATATGAAGATAAATGGGAAAATTGAGATGTTCATGCAGATTGGATGTATTACTTCGTATATTGTTGGTGGATATTTGGCTACAAAAAGTTATTTAATGGTATTTGCTTTAACTGCTGTTTTTGAAACTGTTAGCTTTATTCAAGCATTTTCCTTCACAGAACCAAGTATAAAAAACAAAACTGTAAAAGAAAAAAATCCATTTATTGTGCTAAAAAACCAGTTTACAAAGAGTATTGGTGTTTTATCTAGCAATAAGAGAATCGGTTTTCTTATAGTGTTTGGTGAAATCATTAGTGCAACAGCGACCAGTTTATTTTTTTATCTTCAAAACTATTGGAAAGGCAGTGGATACTCAGAAATAAAAATAGGTATTATTTTTTCAATAGCTTCATTATTAGGAGCTATTATAGCAACAAAAGTATATAAAATAGAGAGGGTTATTAAGGAGAAAGGAGTACTAATATTAATGCCTCTTATAACAATTTTATGTTTATGGGGAGTAGTATTGACTAAATTTACTTATGTATTTTATATCATTATATCTGTTGTAGAAGGAATTATATTTGTTGCGGTAGGTGATTATATCAATAAACAGATTCCTAGTAAATACAGAGCAACTATACTATCTTTTAGAAGCATGGTATTTAGTTTCTTCATGATTTTGTTATTTCCATTAATAGGAAAATTAGGTGATGTATTTTCGATAATGTTTGCCTTAAAGAATTTAGCAATCATAGGAAGTATTCTGTATATTATTCATCTATACTTTTTACTTAATTCTAGGAAATGATGACGTATTTCATTAGTCCAGATTATTCATATAACTTTGAATAATCTGGATTTAGATTTATTATTATATGTATATTCTTATTAATGTAATATGTTTTATGGTATAAAACTTTTTACTTAATACTATTTATTGAATTAAAAAAAAGAGTGCATTATAATATACATAGCATAGATTTTAAGTTAGGAAGGTTATTTATGAATTTAATTATATTATTTAAGGAAGATTTTATTGAAAAAGATATTGTTAGAATTGAAGGAAGAAGATTTGAACATGTCTTATCTGTACATAAAGCTGAAGTTGGTCAAACATTAAAGGTTGGATTACTTAATGGCAAAATAGGTACGGGTTATATAACAAATATGGAAAATAAAATGTTGCAAATGAAGGTCAATTTAACTGATGAACCACCTAAACCACTGCAATCTCAGCTAATATTAGCTATGCCTAGACCAAAAGTTTTTGCTAGAATATTGCAAACAGCTACAGCATTAGGTATAAAAAAAATATTTGTTATAAAGACCTGGAGAGTACAGAAAAGCTATTGGAATAGTCCAGTGCTTAGCGAGGAGAGTTTAAGTAAAAATATGATTTTAGGATTAGAACAAACAAAAGATACAATACTACCTGAAGTTAGAGTTGTTAAACTTTTCAAGCCTTTTGTAGAGGATCAAATATCTAGTATTATTGAAGGCACTATTGCATTAGTTGCTCATCCAATAGCTGATGCTATGTGTCCATATGATATCAAGAAACCTACAACTATTGCTATAGGTCCAGAAGGCGGGTTCATAGAATATGAAATTGATATGCTTAAGAAACATGGTTTTACAGTAGTAGGGTTTGGAAATAGAATTCTAAAAGTAGAGACAGCAGTTCCATATATTTATGGCAAATTATATTAAGGGTGATTAAGGTGCATTTAGATAGCATATATAAAGTTTTTAAAAATAGAAAAGGTAAACAGATGAATATAAGAAAAAGCTACTCTGTTTTGTTACCGTTAGTTAAGGTTGAGGGTGAATTACATATACTTTTTGAGGTTAGAGCAAAAGATTTAGAGACCCAACCTGGTGAAATATCTTTTCCAGGAGGAGCAATTGAGAATAATGAAACACCAATAGAGGCTTGTATAAGAGAAACATGCGAAGAATTAGGAGTGAATGAAAAAAATATAAATATAATTGGGGAGCTTGATTATATAGGAGCACCCGCTAATATTCAAATATTTGCTTTTGTTGGCATGTTGGATATAAAGAAGATTCAGGGGTATAGTAACAGTGAAGTTGACCATTGTTTTTTAGTTCCTCTTACATTTTTTTATAATACCGAACCTGATAAATATTATTCTGAAACTGATATTAAGTTAGATGATTCTTTTCCATATGGTTTAATTCCAAATGGTAAGAAATATATTTGGCGTAAAGGTAAGTATCCTATTCATTTTTACAACTATAATGGATACATAATATGGGGAATTACAGCAAAATTCATAGATAATTTCATCTCAACTTACAAACAATATTACATATATAATAAAGATTGAAATTATGATATGTAATAAATTGTTGAGTTTTTGTTATATTGTTTGATAGATAAGAAAAAATATGATAAGATTATTATTGGTAAATAATGGACTGCGAAAGGAGAAGATAAAATGGATAGTAGAATTGCTATATTGGCGAAAAATTTGGTTAATTATTCAACTAAAGTACAAAAAGGTGAAAAAGTATTAATAAGAACAGTAGGAACTAGCACATTTCCATTAGTTAGAGCTTTAATAAAGGAAATATATAAAGCAGGAGGTTATCCATATACTGATATTAGAGATAGTTCGATTAATAGAGAGGTAGCTTTAGGATGCAATGAGGAGCAAATGAAGTTTAAAGCTGAAATGGAATTACTAAACATGAAAAACATGGACGTATACATTGGTATTAGCGGAACAGATAATATGAACGAGCTATCTGATGTTGATAGTGAGAAAATTAGAATAATGAATAAATGTGCTAAACCTGTTTTAGAACATAGAATTGATCATACAAGATGGGTAGTATTAAGATACCCTAATGCAAGTATGGCACAAGCTGCAAATTCAAGTTTAGAAGGCTTTGAAGATTTCTATTTTGATGTATGTACTATGGATTATGGAAAAATGTCAAAAGCAATGGATAATTTAGTAGAATTGATGAGTAAAACAGATAGAGTTCATATAAAAGGAGAAGGTACAGATTTAACATTTTCCATTAAAGGTATTCCAGTAATTAAATGTGCAGGAGAAGTAAACATACCAGACGGAGAAGTATTTACAGCTCCTGTTAAGGATTCTATTAATGGTGTATTAACATACAATTGTCCAGCTGTATATCAAGGTTTTACTTATGAAAATATATGTTTAGAATTTAAAGATGGAAAAATAGTTAAGGCTACAGCTAATGATACTGAGAGAATCAACAAAGTATTTGATACTGATGAAGGAGCAAGATATATAGGAGAGTTTGCAATAGGAGTTAATCCATATGTAACAAAACCTATGAAGGATACATTATTTGATGAAAAAATCATGGGAAGCTTCCACTTTACACCAGGAAGAGCTTATGAAGAAGCACCTAATGGTAATAATTCAGCTATACATTGGGATTTAGTATGTATTCAAACACCTGAGTATGGTGGAGGAGAAATATACTTTGATGATGTATTAATAAGAAAAGACGGTAAATTTGTAGTACCTGAACTTGAATGTCTGAATCCTGAAAATTTAAAATAACTTTAAAGCAATACAACTGTAAAACTGATATTTATATAAATATAGATAAATTATTGTTATTAGCTTTATAAATCTTTAATTAGGGGAATCATCTAAAGTTTTTGATGGATGATTCCTTAATAATAATATTGAGATTTTTACAACTATTAATGGGGGAAACTGAGTTACTTAATATGTAGCAAAGAATTTATGAGTAGTATAGCTTTTGAAGCTAACAATAAAATAAAAGGGGGAAATATCATGGACTCAAGAATCGCTAAATTGGCAGAAAATTTAGTAAATTATTCTACAAAAGTTAAAAAAG
This sequence comes from Abyssisolibacter fermentans, assembly GCF_001559865.1. NCBI lineage: Bacteria > Bacillati > Bacillota > Clostridia > Eubacteriales > Clostridiaceae > Abyssisolibacter > Abyssisolibacter fermentans. Next base: position 31,682 of record NZ_LOHE01000024.1, on the reverse strand, counting down.
ACGAAAAGGTTTTAATAGAAGCTAAAGGAGCTAGTACATATCCTTTAGTTAGAGCATTGATAAAAGAAGTGTATAAAGCAGGGGGATATCCATTTACTTATTTAGAAGATGGAGCTATTTTTAGAGAAATTGCTTTAGAATGCAATGAAGAACAATTAAAATTCAAAGCTGAGATGAAATTATTAAAGATGAAAAACATGGATGTGTATATTGGTATTGGAGGATCAGACAATATTAATGAGCTTTCTGATGTTGATAGTGAGAAGATTGAATTAATATTAAAATGTGACAAACCAGTAAGGGATTGTAGAGTTGATAATACTAAATGGGTAGTATTAAGATATCCTAATGCAAGCATGGTACAAGCAGCAAATACAAGTTTAGAAAGCTTTGAAGAGTTCTATTTTAATGTATGTATTATGGATTATGAAAAAATGTCAAAAGCAATGGATAATTTAGTTGAATTAATGAACAGAACAGATAAAGTTCATATCAAAGGAGAAGGTACAGATTTAACTTTTTCAATAAAAGGAATTCCAGTAGTTAAATGTGATGGACAACTTAACATACCAGATGGTGAAGTGTATACTGCACCTATAAAAGATTCTGTTAATGGCAAGCTTTCGTACAATTGTCCTGCTGTATATCAAGGCTTTACTTACGAAAATATTTGTTTAGAATTTAAGGATGGAAAAATTGTTAAAGCAACAGCAAATGATACTGAGAGAATAAATAAAGTATTTGATACTGATGAAGGAGCAAGATATGTAGGAGAGTTTGCAATAGGAGTTAATCCATATGTAACAAAACCTATGAAGGATACATTATTTGATGAAAAAATCATGGGAAGCTTCCACTTTACACCAGGAAGAGCTTATGAAAAAGCACCTAATGGTAATAATTCAGCTATACATTGGGATTTAGTATGCATTCAAACACCTGAGTATGGTGGGGGAGAAATATACTTTGATGATGTATTAATAAGAAAAGATGGTAAATTTGTTGTACCTGAGCTTGAGTGTCTGAATCCTGAAAATTTGAAATAGTTTCAAGCAATACAACTGCAAAACGGAAATTTATATAAATATAGATAAATTTATTGTTTTTAGCTTTATAAGTTTTTAATTAGGGAATCATCTAAAATTTTTGATAGAGGATGATTGCTTAATAAAATATTGGTATTTTTTACAACTAGTGATGGGGGAAACTGAGTTACTTAATATGCAGCATAGAATTTATGAGTAGCATAGCTTTTGAAGCTGACAATAAAATAAAAGGGGGAAATATCATGGACTCAAGAATCGTTAAATTGGCAGAAAATTTAGTTAATTATTCTACGAAAGTTAAAAAAGGTGATAAAGTACTGATTAATACTGAAGGAACAAGTACATATCCTTTAGTTAGGGCAGTAATAAAAGAAGTGTATAAAGCAGGGGGCTATCCATATGTTAATCTTCAAGACAGTTCAATAGAAAGAGAACTTGCTTTAAATTATAGCGATGAGCAGCTAAAGCTATTTTGTGATATTGAACTAAAAAGAACAAAATCAATGGATGTACAAATTAATATAGGTGGAACTGATAATATAAATGAATTATCAGATGTAGCTCCAGAAAAATTCAGGCTATTATCAAAATATTATGAACCAATTATGGACTATGTTCTTAGTAATGTTAGATGGGTATATTTGAGATATCCAAATGCGAGTATGGCACAAGCGGCAAATACAAGCTTAGAAAGCTTTGAAGACTTTTATTTTAAGGTTTGTAATCTAGATTATAGCAAAATGTCAAAAGCAATGGATAATTTAGTAGAACTAATGACTAAAACAGATAGAGTTCATATAAAAGGAAATGGAACAGATTTAACTTTTTCTATAAAGGGTATTCCGGTAATTAAGTGCTGTGGAGATGAAAACATCCCTGATGGTGAAGTTTTCACAGCACCTGTTAAGGACTCTATAAATGGCATACTTTCTTACAATTGTCCTGCTGTATATGAAGGTTTTACTTATGAAAATATATGTTTAGAATTTAAAGATGGAAAAATTGTTAAGGCTACAGCTAATGATACTGAGAGGATTAACAAAGTGTTTGATACTGATGAAGGAGCAAGATATGTAGGAGAGTTTGCAATAGGGGTTAATCCATATGTAATAAAACCTATGAAGGATGCATTATTTGATGAAAAAATCATGGGAAGCTTTCACTTTACACCAGGAAGAGCTTATGAAGAGGCACCTAATGGTAATAGTTCAGTTATACATTGGGATTTAGTATGTATTCAAACACCTGAATATGGTGGAGGAGAAATATATTTTGATGATGTACTAATAAGAAAAGATGGTATGTTTGTATTGCCTGAACTTGAATGCTTAAATCCTGAGAATTTAAAATAATATTATTAGTGATGTTGTCTCAAAATGGACAAGTTTAGTACTGCCATTTTGAGACTTTTGTATTAATCTGCTTTTTTTATAGAGTACATTAGCTCACCATCATAAGAGCTACCTTCTGCTTCTTCATCCTTTATTTCGTATTCATAGTACATACCTATCTTCTTTAGTACCTTGCTAGATGCTTTATTATCTTTATTGACAGTAGCAACTATTTTATTAATATTCATGTTATTAAAACCATATACAATAATAGCTTTTCCTATTTCAGTTGCATATCCTTTTCTATAGTGTTCTTCAAATAGTCCATAGAACAATTCGTTTTCAGTAGTATCATAAGTAAGTGGGAATAATCCAACAAAACCTATACATTCGTTGTTGTCTTTTGAAACTACTAATAAGAGAAATCCTTGAAATTTGTTTATTGTACTTTCTTTATATCGATTTAATATTCTTTTCAATAACTTTTCACACTCTTTGAACGTTCTTTCTTTAGCAAAGGGAACATTTCTCATTATAGCTTCATCATTTACTATTCTATGTAAATTATAAATATCAGCATTGGCAAAATTTCTAATAAATAAACGTTCTGTTTCTATATTAATATGTTCATACATATTAATTTCACCCCTTAATATTTTGTACTATATAGATGTGTAATTGTGGTTTTCTGCACTTAATTATAACATAACTTATTATACTATAATATATAAATAATATAATAAAGATTTATATTTGTTATGTATAGGTTAATGTTGACAAGTATAATCAAGTTGACTATACTATAAATATAATCAAATAGAAATCTTTAAGGTGCTTAAAAAGTTAAAAGGGAAAAAGGTTAAAAGCCTTTGCAGCCCCCGCTACTGTATGTAGGGATGAGATTCTAATAGCCACTGCTCTTCAATTTTGAGTGGGAAGGTAGAATCAAAGATGAACTACAAGCCAGGAAACCTGCCTTTAAGAAAAAAGACTTATGCTTCGGAGGGAAGTGTGTGGTTTAAAAACACATATTCCAAATGTGTTATTTTTTTTTGAAAAACCTCCAAGGCAAAATATGAAAGGAGTAATATATATGAAAAAATTATTAAAATTATTTATTATTTGTTTAGTAGTTGTGTTTGCTTCAAGTAGTTTATATGTACAAGAAGGATTAGCTACTAGTCAAAGCGACTTTAATCGTCGTGCAGTGGATTTTAAAGTGATTAATGGCAGATCATTTATATCAACAGATGAGATATATGAATTTGGTGTTAGTGTAAAAAATGAATATAGTAGTACTATAGTGTCTAATGAAGATGTTACAATGACTTTTTATTTAGATTCAAACAAAGTAAAGGTTAATAATATTGATTTAACGGTTGATTGTAAAACCTTCAAGGAAGATAACAAAATATATTTACCATATAGATTCTTATTAGAAACATTAAATTATAGCATAATTTGGGATAGTGGAGCTGGAATAGTTAAGTATGAAAAAATATCAGACGATACATATAAATATCCTATTACAATAAAAAATGGTGATAATGAAATGGTAATTGAAAAAGAGCCTTCTAAAATAATATCATTAGCACCTGGAGTAACTGAAAAATTATTTGAAATAGGTGCAGGAGACAAGGTAGTAGGTAGGACACAATATTGTGATTATCCTAAAGAGGTAGAAAATATAAAAAATGTTGGAACACTTTATGAACCAAATATTGAGGTAATAGTCGATATACAACCAGAAATAGCTATTGCTGAAACACATTTTAAACAAGAGATATTAGATAAATTAAATGAAGCGGGAATAATATCTATTTCTTCAGCTACACCAAACAAGGTTGAAGGAATATATGCCCAAATAATACAGTTAGGTAAAATAGTTAATAGAAATTATGAAGCTAGAGCATTAGTATCAAGTATGAAATCAAAAGTTCAAAAGGTTAAATACGTTCTAAACAATCAAAGCAATCTAAATAAGCCAAGTATATATTACGTAGTAGGTACTGGACAATATGGTGAATATACAGCTGGTAGTGATACATTTATTGCAGATATTATCAGAACAGTTGGAGCTACTAATATTGCTGCTGATGTAACTGGTTGGAAATATAGTGTAGAAAAAGTTATAGATAAAGATCCGGATATAATAGTTGGTAATGAAACTAATGTAGATGCTATGATAAATAACAATAATTACAGCATATTAACTGCTGTTAATCAAAAATCATATTATAAAGTTGACAATAATATATTTGACAGATCATCACCAAGATCTATCAACGAAGGTTTAAAAATATTATTCAACATAGTTCACAGTGATTTAACAAAAAAATTAGGTTTCTAAAGCGGTGATTTAATGTCATACTTAAAAAACAAAAAGAAATATCATATAGCAATTTTAATACTATTTTTATTTCTTATATTGTTCATGTTTTGTGCTGTTGCATTAGGTACAGTACATATAGATGTCACGGATGTTATAAAAATAACTCTAAATAAGATTAAATTTCTAGATATTGATATTTCAAATATAAAAAAATCGAATATATTCATAGTTTTAAATGTAAGACTTCCAAGAATAATAATATCGGCTTTGTGTGGAGGAATATTAGCATTAGTTGGAGTAGCTTATCAAGCTATATTCAAAAATCCAATGGCAGAACCTTATATTATGGGATCGTCATCTGGTGCTGCCTTTGGAGCAACGCTAGGTATAGTTTTAGGTATAAACAAAAACATTATGGGTCTTGGTATTATTTCTCTTTTAGCATTTGCAGGTGCGTTAATAACGACTATATTAGTATATAGTCTGGCGAAAAAAGGAAATAGAATATCCACAACATCAATATTATTATCAGGAATAGTCATGAGTTCACTATTATCTTCTATAGTGTCATTAATTATGATATTTAATCATGAAGAATTAGGTAAAATAATTGGATGGACTATGGGGAGCTTTAATGGAGCAAGTTGGACACAAATAGTAGTAGTGGTAATACCGGCTATAATAGGTTCATTTGTACTTATTTCATTGGCTAAAGAATTAAATGCATTATCAGTTGGTGAAGAAAGTGCTCAGTGCCTAGGAGTAAATGTAGAAACTGTAAAAAAAATTGTTCTTGTAGTTGCATCCTTGTTAGCAGCTTGTGCAGTTTCTGTAAGTGGAATAATCGGATTTGTTGGATTGATAGTACCTCATCTATTGAGACTTATATTCGGTTCTGATCATAGAGTGTTGATGCCGATATCTTTTGTAGGTGGTGCAATGTTCTTGCTAATCTGTGATACTTTAGCAAGAAACATATTAAGAGGCGTAGAAATACCAGTAGGAATAATAACTTCAATATTTGGAGGACCATTTTTCCTTTATCTATTAAGAAAATCAAAAAATAGTATATAGAAAGGTTGAAAATTTATGATTAGTGCTATGGATATACAAAATATATCATTTAAATATTCTAACAATACTATATTAAAAAATATAAGTTTTTCGGTTGATAAGGGAGATTTTTTAGGAATATTAGGACCAAATGGATGTGGGAAGACTACTTTATTAAAAAATTTATGTAATCTATTAAAGCCATATGATGGTAAAATATTTCTTGGGAAAGAAGAAATCGGTAAAATAAGCTGTAAAAGTTTAGCTAAAAGGATGGCAGTAGTCCATCAATTTGATGTAATTAGCTTTGACTTTACTGTTCATGATATTGTATTGATGGGTAGAATGCCATATCAAAAAAGATATTCATCAGAAATAAAAAGAGATTATGATGTGGTAGAAGAATGCATGAAAAAAACTGAAACATGGAAGTTTAGAGATAAAAAAATACTTCAAATAAGTGGTGGAGAAAGGCAAAGAGTTATGTTAGCAAGAGCTTTAGCTCAAGAGCCAGAAATATTGTTATTAGATGAGCCTATTTCTCATTTAGATATAAAACACCAAATTAATTTGTTGAATTTATGTAAGAAATTAAATTTAGAAAATAATTTAACTATTATAGTTACTATACATGATATTAATTTAGCAGCAAAATATTGTGATAATATTATTTTAATGCAAGATGGTAAAATACAGGCATATGATAAACCAGAAAGGGTTTTGACAGAGAAAAACATTAAAAAAATATATGACATAGGAGTAGAGCTCATAAAGAATAAAGAACAAAATATGACATATATTATACCTAAAATTAATTGATATAGAAGGGTGTTTCAAATGTTTTTGAAACACCCATATTTTTAATAGTTTTGCTTATAGAAATTTACATTTATAATATAAATTATTTGAAGCTTTTATAATATCTTCGTTACCTAGTATTGCAGAAATAACTGCAACTCCATTTATCTTGGTATTATTTAATAGTTCTATATTATTTTCGTTGATGCCGCCTATAGCTACAATTGGTATATCAACAGAATTTCTAATATTAGTCAATATATCTATGTTTAGATTTTTTGCATCGCCTTTGGAATTAGTTGGGAAAATTGCTCCAACACCTATATAGTCAGCCCCTTGAATTTTAGCTTTTTGAGCTTGTTCAATATTTGATACAGAGACACCTAGTATTTTATCTTTACCTAGTAATTTTCTAGCTTCAATAGCTGGAAGGTCACTTTGTCCTATATGTAGACCTGCTGCATCAACAGCAAGAGCTATATCTAATCTATCATTTATTATAAGTGGGACATTATAATAATCTGTTAATTCTTTTAGTGCTAAAGCTGTTTGATAAAAATCTCTAGTAGAAATATTTTTTTCTCTAAGTTGAACTACAGAAACACCTCCGATTATTGCATCTCTTACGCATTCTACCAAATTTCTATCACCAATAATGTTACTATCAGTAACTAAATAGAGTTTATAATTAACTTTATTTATAGAGTTCAATATTACCACCCCTTAATATATTTTCATTCATATTTGAAATTCCATCAAAGATTTTTACTTTAAAAGATCCGATACCATCACTTTCTTTTAAGCTTTTAAAAGCATATTCTCCAGCTAAACTCATAGATAAAATACCTGATGTAGCTGCCAAAAGATAATCATCTGTAACACCACAAAATGCACCTATGAGTGATGCTGTCATACAACCAGTTCCAGTAACATCAGATAACATGGGATGACCATTTTTGATTATCATTGTGTTTCTGCCATCACTCACTACATCTTCTTTACCAGAAATAACAATTACATTCTTATATTTATTTGCAAGGTTTTTGGCAATGGTTTCTTTGTTATTATCGTTATCAATAGAGTCTACACCTTTCATCTTAGTTTCCAAACCGCTTATTGCTTTTATCTCTCCTAAATTTCCTTTAATAACGGATATGTAAAGTTCATTTAATAGTTTTTGTACAGAGTTAGTTCTAAAAGTTGTGGCGCCAGCACCTACTGGATCTAAAACAATTGGAACATTCAATTTGTTTGCAATTTTACCTACCAATAGCATATTATTTATAGATTCTTTTGTGGAAGTCCCTATGTTTAGTACCAATGCAGATGACATGCTTAATAATTCCTCTGCTTCAGAAACTTCAAAACTCATAATTGGAGAAGCTCCTATTGCTAAGGTCATATTAGCACAATCATTAATAGTAACAAAATTTGTTAAGTGAAGTACAAGTGGCTTTTTAGTATTAATATTTTTTAGTAAATCAGAACATGCTTTAAGATAATTAGTATTCATATTTTTCCTCCTAATAATATTGTACAAAAATTGTAGCGTATAATGTGAAACCTTACTCAATCTTTGTAGGAGTGAGCTACATACATAAATTACAGATTTTCATCCCGACTCAAAATCAATATTCGGTTTCTCTATAAAAAGCATAAGACCTGATTAAAGGACTCATGCTTTTTTATACCAAATAGCTCTCCTACGCTGGCATTACCCAGATCAGGTTAAGGGTCAAAGACTTTGTTGGGTCTTTTTCTCAGCCAGCCTTTCTAGCTCCCCTAGTTATTGAAACCTAGATTATTCAAAGTTATATGAATAATCAGGGTAATTATTTAATTGTCATACATATGTTAACACAATAAAGCAAAGAAAACAATAAGCAGAATTATACAGTAAAATATTCGAAATTGTATGAATAATTAGGGCTTATTATTATAAAAAAATATATATAGTTAATAAAAATTAATAAATTCGACAAATTTATTTAAGTGTTGAAGCCTTGAAATATGGGCTTTATATTGTATGTGGGAATATTTAATAGTATTATTGAAGGAAAAATATACAATAGTAGAGAATAATGTAATAATAATATTGTGGGGTGATTCAATGGGATTTAATGAAATAAGACTTAACCATACAAATATATCTAGTGTAATGAGTACATCGTTTTTAAAGATATATAGTAACAATACTTCCAATGTTATGAATAAATTTGTAGATGACGATATAAATATTGCAGTAATTGTAGAAAAAGCTAACAATAAAGATATACCTAAAGCTGTATTGACATCAAAGGATATTCTTAGGCTAACCCTAAAAAATATAGAATTAACAGAATATGTAGAAAATTGGAAAAAATCTAATAATTTTTTTTGTTGTGTTAGTTGTAGACGAGAAATAGGTGATGTAATAAACACTATCTCAAAATTTAATCCAGAATATGTTCTAGTGTATGAAGATAAAGAGGTAATAGGTATATTAACTCAGAAACAAATACAAAGGTTGTATGATGAAAGCCTTATGTATACTTGCACACTTCTAAATAAAATTGTAGATGTTGTAAATGATGCTGTATGTGTAGTAGATACAGATAGTATTGTTCGTTATTGGAATGCAAGTGCAGAAATAATGCACAATATAAAAAAAGTAGATATTATTAATAAACCCATATATGAAGTGTTCCCTAATGCTTTATTACCTAGAGTAATAAAAGAAGAAAAAACATTTGAAAATATATATAATGAATCTAGAGAAAATTGTTTCAATATAATAAGTGCTAGACCATTATATAAAGATGGAAAACTAATAGGTGGTATTAGCTGTGATAGAGATATAACAGAAATAACAAAAACATCAAGATTATTAAATCAAACTCAAAGTGATTTAGAAGCTTTAAAAGAAGAATTTGATAATATAAATAAGGACAAGATGACTTTTGATAAGATAGTCGGTAATGATGTTAATTTTAGAGAAAAAGTTAGATTTTGCAAAAGTATATCTAAGGCTAGTATTACTATATTATTGACAGGAGAAAGTGGTACTGGGAAAGAAGTGTTTGCCCAAGCTATACATTGTGAAAGTGAACGTAGAGGTAATTTTATTCCTATTAACTGTAGCGCCATACCAAAGGATTTGTTAGAAAGTGAGTTGTTTGGATATGAAAAAGGTGCTTTTACAGGTGCGAATAAAAATGGGAAAATAGGCAAATTAGAGCTAGCTAATAATGGAAGTATTTTTTTAGATGAAATAGGTGATATGCCATTAGAAATGCAGCCAAAGCTTTTAAGGTTTTTAGAAGATGGAGTAATAACAAAAGTAGGTAGTGAGAAATCTACTAAATTAGATGTAAGAGTAATAGCTGCAACAAATAAGGATATTCAAATTATGATAGATGATGGGCTGTTTAGAAAGGATTTGTTTTATAGGCTCAATTCTATAACAATAGAATTACCTCCACTGAGAGAAAGGAAAGCGGATATTCCTTTGCTAGTAGATAGCTTTGTTAAAAAGTTTTGTAAACAATACAATATGTTAGAAAGAAGTATTCCAACAAATATTATGGATTTATTAGTAAATTATGAATGGGAAGGTAATATAAGAGAGTTAAAAAATATCGTAGAAAGAATAGTAATACTAGCAAAAAACAATAGTATTGACATTAGTCTTTTGCCAGAGAAGATTTCTAAGAATAGAAATATTAACATAAATATTAATAATGAAAGTAATATGGATTTAAATAAAATTCTCATGAATGCTGAGGAAAAAGCATTACTAAGAGCTATGGAAGTTGCAAATAATAATAAGACAAAAGCAGCTAAACTTTTAAAAATACCTAGAAGTACACTTTATTTTAAGCTTGAAAAATATAAAATTGTAGAATAGTGACAATTTGTTGACATGTGTCGAATAACTGACACATGTTTTTTTAGTTTTTCTTGCATTAAAATGTCATAAAATTGTCACTATTCAAAATAATCAAAAAAGAATAGCTTAACCATCATGATATCGTTAGTTATTAATATGGAATGATAGTTGCATAATTATATAAATATATAAATATTATAGTAAAAAAAGAGGTATTGATGGGAGGTGCCTGATACCGTAGTATTGTATACATATATATGGTATGCTATATTATTTATTATTATATTTCAATAATTTAATATAATTTCTTTAATATAATTTCTAAGGAGGGTTTTTATGAGTATAAGCGGAAGTACAATTTTTACATTTGCATTATATTTACTTTTTATGTTAGGTATTGGTATGTATTTTTTCAAAAAAACTGATAGTTTATCAGATTATGTTTTAGGTGGTAGAGGATTAAATAGCTGGGTTGCAGCTATGAGTGCATCTGCATCTGATATGAGTGGTTGGCTTTTAATGGGTTTACCTGGGGCTGCTTATTTATCTGGTTTAGAAGCAAGTTGGATAGCAATAGGTTTAGCAGTTGGTACATACCTAAATTGGAGATTTGTTGCTAAGAGATTAAGAAAATATACAGAAGTATCAAATAATTCTATCACATTATCTGATTACTTTGAAAATAGATTTAGAGATGATTCAAGAATACTAAGAATGTTATCAGCTTTTTTCATAGTATTGTTTTTCTTAGTATATACAGCTTCAGGTTTTGTTGCAGGAGCTAAATTGTTTAATACAGTATTTGGATTACCTTATATTTGGGCGTTAGTAATCGGTGTGGTAGTTATTATAGGGTATACTTTCTTAGGTGGCTTTATGGCAGTTAGCTGGACAGACTTTTTCCAAGGAATACTTATGTTTATCGCAATTATAGGTGTGCCTATTGGAGCTATTTCAATACTAGGTGGTTTTGGTAGTACGATGGATTCAGTTAGAGCGGTTAATCCAGAGTTGCTGAATATTTTTACTAAAACTGATGGAACAAGTTTAACATTAATTTCAATTATATCGCTTACTGCATGGGGACTTGGATATTTTGGTCAACCTCATATACTTGTTAGATTTATGGCTATCAGATCTTCTGGCGAAGTAAAACAAGCTAGAATAATAGCGGCTGTTTGGTCAGTATTAAGTCTTGGAGCAGCAGTGTTAGTTGGTGTAATTGGTATAGTATTTTTAAAGACTCCACTAGAAGGGACAACAGCAGCAGAAACAGTATTTATGGTTATGATAAATACAATATTCCATCCATTGGTTGCAGGTGTTTTCTTAGCTGCAATATTAGCAGCGGTTATGAGTACAGCTGATTCACAGCTTCTTGTAACATCATCTTCCTTTACTAAAGATTTTTACAAAGTTGTTCTTAAAAAAGATGCAACTGACAAAGAACTAGTTTTAATTAGTCGTATAGCTGTAGTAGTTGTAGCTTTTATAGCTTTCTTAATAGCGACAAATCCTGAAAATAGTGTACTTGGCTTGGTATCATATGCATGGGCTGGTTTAGGAGCATCCTTTGGTCCTATAGTATTGATTTCTATCTATTGGAAACGTATGACAAGAAACAGTGCTATAGCAGGTATGATAGTAGGTGGACTAACGGTCATCATATGGAAACAGCTTGAAGGTGGATTATTTGATGTATATGAAATACTTCCAGCGTTTATATTTGCTAGTATAACAATATTTGTTGTCAGCAAGTTAGGAAAAGAACCATCAAAAGAGATCGAGGAAGAATTTGATAGTGTTCAGAAAGCAGAAATTTAATTAATTTATAATTTGAAATGAAAATAGAAAACCTAAGCATTGGAACTTGGATTCGATGTTTAGGTTTTTTAACGTAATGGTACTTTTGTAAAAAGAGTTTGTTAAAATGGCTAGGGTAAAACATTGAGAGAAGTGTGGCTCAATGGTTTTGTGTTGAAACTTTCTACAGAAATATTTATATTTCCCACAGCATATAAAGGTGAAAGAATATAGGAAGGCTTTGTGAGTACGAAGTCATTAGATGATAGTTCATTACCAAATGGAAGGACATGAATCTGAGAATCTTTGTTGGCTCCTGTGAAGAAACAATTTCATTTTATAGAACCACTAAAAAAATTGCTTTAAATATTATTATTCTATGGTTAAATATGTTTAGACATAGCTGTTAATTTATTTTGAATATTTGAGGATAATATTGTTTAAACTTTAATACTCTGATAAGATAAAACACAAGGTAGGTGTAAGAATTGAAAATTAAGAATATTATATTAAGCAATATCAATCTAAAAGATGTTATGGATAAAAATGTATTAATCAAAGATAAACAGGCAAATGTACATGACATACTAAATGAAATGATAGATAGAGAAATAGATAATGTAATAATTATAGATAATGAAAATGCTAAGGCGGTATTATCGATAAAAGATATAATTAAAGCTGAGATTTGTAAATTGACAGTTGATAAATATATTGACTTAAATAATAAATATATTAGATATGCTTTATATGAATATAATTGCACTAATGATTTGATGAATATATTGGTAAATAATAATGATGTAGAATATGTAGTTATATTAAATGATAATAAAAAACCTATTGGATTAATTTGTAATAGAGAAATAAATGAGCTTTATACTAAAATAATAGACAAAAGTTATAAGTTGTTTGAAAACATTATAGATAATATGCACGACGCTATCTGTGCAGTAGATAAGGATAATAAAGTAATTATATGGAACAAGAGTGCAGAAAAATTATATGAAATAGATGAAAAAGATATAGAGGGAAAACTTATAACCGAGATGTTTCCAACAGCATTACTTCCAAAGGTTGTTATGGATAGAAAAGAATATAGAAATGTTTATAATAATCCACGTGAGAATTGCTATGATATTATTAGTGCAACTCCACTTTATGATGAAGGGGAATTTATAGGTGCTGTAAGTTGTGATATGGATATATCTGAACTTATAAGAATTTCGCAATTGTATAATACTGCTAGATCGAATTTATCAGTATTAGAAAATGAAGTAGCTAAATTAAATGAAAGCAGATTTGCATTTTCTCAGATAGTTAGTGCTAATAAGAAATTTGAAAATATTATTAAGCTATGCAAAAATATAGCTAAATCAAAAGTGAATATTTTAATATCTGGAGAAAGTGGAACAGGAAAAGAGGTTCTTTCAAGAGCAATACACATAGAAAGTAAATTAAAGGGATATTTTGTACCAGTTAACTGTAGCACAATTTCAAATGATATGCTAGAAGAGTTATTTGGCTGTGATGGTACAATTAAAAGTAAAAAAATAGGAAAATTTGAATTAGCAGATAAGGGAACCATCTTTTTAGAAGAGATATCAGATTTATCGTTAGATATACAAGATAAAATTTTAAAGATTATAGATGAAGGAATAATAATCAAATCAGGTAGTAATGAGAAAACAAAAGTTGATGTAAAAATAATTGCCGCTGTAAGTAAAGATTTAAAGAAGCAAGTACAGATGGGATTATTTAGAGAAGAATTATTCCATAGATTAAATGCAGTATCAGTACACTTACCACCGCTAAGAGAAAGACAAGAAGATATACCAATACTCGCAAATAAATTCATTAATGACTTTTGTATAACATATAGAAAAAATGTTATAGAAATACCTAAAAAAATAATGCAAATGATGATAAACTATGAGTGGAAAGGAAACATCAGAGAATTAAAAAACGTAATCGAAAGAATTGTAATACTATCAAAGAATAATATACTTGACGAAAGATTTTTACCTGATATTATAGTGAATTCATCAGATAATGATATGATAAATAATAAAGAATCATTAGACTTAATTAAAGCGATAGAAAATACAGAAAAAAATACAATAAAAGCTGCTATGAAAATTAGCGGTGGTAATAAAATGAAAGCAGCAAAGCTGCTAAACATACCTAGAAGTACATTATATTTTAAACTTAGTAAATATGAGATAGAATAAATAATATGATAGTAAAAAGCTTGGAGAAGATTGATATGAAGGTTAAAAAAATACTTAAAAAAGCTCTAATAGTTATAATGATAATTGCATTAAGTTACAATTTTTATGTAGCTAGGAGTATATACTTATATGGTAATATAAGTGAATGTGTGAAAGCAGATGCAGTAATAGTATTGGGAGCAGCAATTTGGGATGATAAACCATCACCAGTTTTTGAAGAAAGGATAAAGCATGGTATTTGGCTATATAAGAATGGCTATGCTAATAAAATTATATTTACTGGGGGTAAAGGAAAAAATAAAAGATACTCAGAATCAAGAGTTGCAATGAATTATGCTTTAGAGAATCAAATACCAAAGAAAGATATTTTAATAGAAGAAAAATCTAAAATAACTGAGGAAAATATATTTTATGCGGAGCAAATTGTAGAAAATAACGATTTTTCCAAAGTTATAATAGTTAGTGATCCATTACACATGAAAAGAGCTATGTTAATGGCAAAAGATTATGAATTAGAAGCTTATGCCTGTCCAACACCAACAACCAAATATAAAAGCTTAAGAAGTAAGATTCCTTTTTGGTCAAGAGAAGTGTTTTATTATTTAGGCTATAGAATGTATAAAATACTCCTATAACATTTATGTAGTAATAATGTGTTATTAAAGCGTCAGAATTCAGACAATAACGTCTAAATTCTGACGCTGTTTTTATTGAATTGGCTTTAAAAACGTCAGAAAATTGATACTAAATAAAAACTAAATATCATGATAAGTTTATTACTAACTTCTAATAATGATAATTTTGGCATACATTTTGCTATTATATTTTCATAATATCTTAATTTGATACATAAGAATTGTAGGAGGGATTTATATGAGGATTAATGAGCATCCTATATTAGATTTTAAAAGAGGTAAAAAAGTAAAGTTTACTTTTAATGGTCAAGAAATGGAGGGTTACAAAGGGGAAACTGTTGCAGCTGCATTACATGCAGCAGGAGTAAAAGTTCTTGGACAGAGTGTATTTAAGCATAGACCAAGAGGATTCTATTGTGCTATAGGAAATTGTTCTTCGTGTCTAATGAAAGTAAATGGTGAACCTAATGTAAGAACTTGTATTACAGACCTTGAAGAAGGCATGGTTGTTGAGACACAAAATGGTAAGGGGGAAATTCTATGAAGAATGTAGAATTGGCTGTTATTGGTGGTGGACCAGCAGGTCTATGTGCAGCAATTAGTGCAGCGTCTAGTGGTGCTAAAGTACTTATAGTTGATAGAAACAAGAAAATAGGTGGACAACTTATAAAACAAACGCATATGTTTTTTGGTTCTGAAAAACAATATGCTTCAACAAGAGGTATAGATATTACAAATATACTTTTTAACAAATTAGCAGAATACAAAGATAATATAGAAATTTTAGATGATACTACTGTTTTAGGAATATATGAAGATGGAATTATAACACTAGAAAACGAAGGTAAATACATAAAAGTAAAACCAGATGCCATGGTTGTAGCTACTGGTGCAAGTGAAAAGGTACTTGCTTTTCCACAAAATGATCTTCCTGGTATATACGGAGCTGGTGCAGTACAAACTCTTATGAACGTACATGGAGTAAAACCTGGAAATAGAGTTTTAATGGTAGGAGCAGGTAATATAGGTTTGATAGTCAGTTATCAGCTTATGCAAGCAGGTGTTAAGGTAGAAGCAATTATAGATGCAGCTCCAAAAATAGGTGGATATTTAGTACATGCATCAAAGGTTAGAAGAATGGGAGTACCAATATTAACAAGACACTCAGTTAAAGAAGCTATAGGAAAAGAATGTTTGGAAAAAGCTGTTATTTGCGAGCTGGACGATAAATGGCAACCAATAGAGGGTACAGAAAAAGAGTTGGATGTTGATGTAATGTGCATTTCTGTGGGATTAACTCCACTAACTGAATTATTATGTCAGGCTGGTTGTGAAATGAAATATGTACCTGAATTAAGCGGCAGAGTTCCTGTTAGAGATAACAACTACGAAACAACAGTAGAAAAGATTTTTGTGGCAGGAGATGTTACAGGAGTAGAAGAAGCAAGTAGTGCTATGGTAGAAGGATATCTTGCAGGTTTATGTGCAGCAAAGGGTATAGGTTATGAACATCCTAATTTTGATGAACTTAGAGAAGATTATATTAATCAGCTTAATTCTTTACGTTCAGGGCATGTAGGTGAAAGAATAAGAGCCGGTATAGATAAAATAGTTAGGAGTGAAGCGACATGTTAGAGAGTACAGGTATTGCTACACCAGAAATGATAAAAGAAATATTTCCTAGTGAAGACAGAATAAATAAAGGTCCTGTAGCTGTTATAGAATGTTTTCAAAGAATACCGTGTAATCCATGTTCTACTGCTTGTACTAAAAATGCGATGAAAGACTTTAAAGACATTAATGATAGACCTCAGTTAGATGAAGAAATATGCAATGGATGTGGATTATGTATAAGTAAGTGCCCGGGTTTAGCAATTATGGTTGTAGATGGTAGTTACTCTGAAGATGAAATATTGTTTAAAATTCCTTATGAATTTTTACCTTTGCCTGTTGAAGGTAACATAGTAGCCGGACTTGATAGAGCAGGGGAATATATATGTGATGTTAAAATAATTAAAGTTCAAAATCCAAAAGCTTTTGATAGAACACCAGTTATAAATGTTGCTGTACCTAGAAAGTATATGTACGATTTTAGAAATATCAGAGTGGAGGTAAGATAATAATGGATGATAATACTATTATTTGTAGGTGCTCGGATGTAACATTAAAAGAAATTAGAGATTTAATAAAACAAGGCTATACAAGCCTTGAAGAGATAAAGAGAATAACAAGAGCTGGTATGGGTCCGTGTCAAGGGAGAACATGTGGGCAATTGATTCAAAGAGAGATTGCAAAATATACAGGAAAAAGCATGGCAGAAATAGAACCTTGTACTAGTAGACCTCCTGTTAAAAGCTTGAAAATTGATCAATTTGTTAAGGGAGGTAGTGAAGATGATTAAAACTGCTGATGTTGTAATTATTGGTGGTGGTATTTCTGGGTGTTCAATAGCATATAATTTAGCAAAAAAGGGTGTAAAAAATGTTGTTGTTATAGAAAAAAATTATTTAGCTAGTGGTTCTACAGGTAGATGTGGCGCTGGTATTAGACAACAATTTGGTATGGAAATGAACTGTAAGCTGGCAATGGAGAGTATTAAATTCTTTGAAAATGCTAACGAAGAGCTTGAATATGATAGAGATATTGAATTTAAGCAGGGTGGATATTTAATGGTTGCAACAACTGAAAAGGAAGATGAGCAATTCAAAAAAAATGTAGAACTTGAGAAAAGCTTAGGAATAGATGTAGATTATATAACACCAAAGGAAGCAAAAAAAATAGTTCCATACTTAAATACGGATATTATGACAAGTGCAACTTTTTGCCAAAGTGACGGACATTTAAATCCATTCTTAACTACAGATGCATATGCAAAAGCAGCAAAAAGATTGGGAGTTAAATTTTATTTATATACTGAAGTAATTGGTATTAAAAAAGAAAACGGAAAGGTTAAATCAGTAATAACAAACAAAGGAGAAATAGCTACAAGAGTAGTAGTAAACGCAGCAGGTGGATATTCAAAACAGATTGGAGAAATGGTAGGACTAGATATACCAGTTTACTCAGAGAGACATCAAATATTAGTAACAGAGACTGTTGAACCAACTCAAGGACCTATGGTTATGTCATTTTCATTAAATTTATATTGTCAACAAACACCAAATGGCTCATTTTTAATGGGTAGAGGAGATGCAAATGAACCTAGAGACTTGAGAATGACTTCTAGTTGGCATTTCTTAGAGGAGATGTCCAAAACTATTACTAATTTACTACCACCTATTGGTAAATTGAGAGTAGTAAGACAATGGGCTGGATTGTATAATATAACACCTGATAGTCATCCGATATTAGGTACAGTTAAAGAATTAGAAGGTTTCTATCTAGCAGTTGGATTTAGCGGTCACGGGTTTATGTTAGGTCCTGTAACTGGGATGCTTATAGCTGAGCAAATACTAGGTGAAGAAAATACTATAGATGTAAGCTCTCTAGATAAAGATAGATTTGCAAGGGGAGAATTAGTTTACGAGCCTTCAGTAGTTTAAAAAATTAGTAATAATCTACAATGGATAAACAGTTACATGTTATAAAACAAATTTCTATAATTAAACACATTAGAAGTAAAGATTATATATTATTTAAAGGGGATAATTATGATAGAATTACGAAAAATCACAGATGATAATTTTGATGAATGTATCAAATTAGAACCAAAAGAAGAACAAAAAAGTTATGTAGCAAGTAATATATGCAGCCTTGCAGAGGCGTATGTTGCTTTAACGAATAATGAGTGCATTCCTATGCCTTATGCCATTTATGACAATGATATCATGGTAGGCTTTATAATGTTATCATATAATGAAGCAGATGAGAATGATGATGAAAATGCTTATTGGGTGTGTAGATTAATGATCGACAAACGATATCAGGGTAAAGGTTATAGTAAGGAAGCTATGGCAAAGGCACTTGAATTGATTAGGACTTTCCCGTATGGAAAAGCTTCGGTAGTTTCCCTTTCTTATGAACCAGAGAATGTGGTAGCAAAGGCACTTTACGCATCTTTTGGTTTTGTAGAAACAGGTAAGATTGAAGATGGTGAATTGGTAGCAAAATTAACTTTGTAGAACCGATAATTATAAATAATAATCTGGTTATGAGTATAACTTTAATGATATTCTTAAAATGCGTACTAGCCTATAAGAATTAATAATTAAATTACAGACTACATTGATAATATATAGTCTATGTGTAAATATAATAAAATAAGTTGGTGTAGGGTGTGCTGCACTAGATATTGTAAGGAGGTGTAAAAGTATGAAAAGATTAGCTGTAAATACTGATTTGTGTATTGGCTGTCACAATTGTGAGGAAGTATGTTCAAAAGCTTTTTATAAAGAGAAAAATATATCAAAAGCAGCATTGAATGTAAAAGAGGTAGTGGATGGTCCAAATTTAATTAGCCATTGTACTCAATGTGGTGAGTGTATCGATATATGTCCTGTTGAAGCAATTTACAGAGATAAAAATGGAATCGTTAGAATTAATAAAGATATATGTGTTGGATGTTTTATGTGCGTTGGATATTGTCCAGAGGCTGCAATGATGCAGCATGATGATTATATTGAACCGTTTAAATGTATATCATGCGGGTTATGTGTTAAAAAATGCCCTACAGGAGCATTGACACTAGAGACTGTTGAAACATCAAAAGTTTAAAAAGGGGGTGTAATTATTATGGACTTAGAAAAAATTAAAAATTCAAGAAAACTCTTAACAGAGTTTAAGTATGATTTGGGGACTATAGAAAGAGGATATACTAATAGAACTTTATATGTAGATATTTCAAATAACACTATAAAATCGAAACCTGTAACTCAGCTTATGAAAGATAAATTCATAGGTGGTAAAGGTTTTGGTTTGAAATTTTTATGGGAAGCAACACAACCTGATACTAAATGGGATGATCCTGAAAACGAAATTATAATAGCATGTGGACCAGTAGGTGGAATAACTCAATATCCTGGTGCAGGAAAATCATTGGTAGTTACAATATCACCAACTACAAATATTGTAATTGACAGCAATGTTGGTGGATATTTTGGACCACTATTAAAATTTTCAGGTTGGGATGCATTAGAAATACAAGGTAAAGCAGATAATGATGTTGTGATTTTCATAGATGGAGACACAGGTGTAGTTAAAATAGAAGAAGCTCCACTTGATGCTATAGACAGCCATGTTTTAGCTGAACAACTGACAGAGATGTATGCAAAGACAGAAGCTGATAGGAGAAATATATCTGTTGTTTCAGCAGGAACAGCTGCTGATAATTGTTTAGTTGGAATGTTAAACTTTAGTTTTTATGATGTTAGAAGAAAAGTGGCAAGATTAAAGCAAGCAGGTAGAGGTGGAATAGGTTCAGTATTTAGAAATAAAAATATAAAAGCTATAGTTGTAAAATTCAGTAAAGTTAAAGGTGATTTAAATAACCCTGCAGATCAAGGTAAAATAAATAGGGCGGGAATAAGATTCCATAAAGAAATGTGCAGGTTTGATGATGAACAAAATGGAATGAGAAAAATAGGAACGGCAAATATAATTGAGGTTATGGATGAATATGATTTATTGCCAACACATAATTTCAAATTTGGAGCACATCCAGATACTTATAAAATAGCTTCTACTGTATTTAAAGATAAATATATTACTCAGGGGAAACCTGATGGTTGCTGGTATGGATGTTCAATGTCATGTGCTAAGGCAGCAGATAATTTTGAGCTAAAAACAGGACCGTATAAAGGTGATAAAGTTACGATAGATGGACCTGAGTACGAAACAGCAGCAGGTGTTGGTGCAAACTGTGGAATTTTTGATCCTGAATATGTATTGGAATGTAATTTTTATTGTGATACTTACGGTATAGATACGATTTCATTTGGAACATTAACAGCATTTATAATGGAATGTTATGAAAATGGAATATTAAACAAAGAAATAACAGGTGGATTAGATCTTCATTTTGGAAATGGTAAGGCAGCTATTGAATTGTTGCATCAAATGTCAAGAGGAGAAGGTTTTGGTCTTATAGCTGGTCAAGGTGTAAGAAGAATGAAAAAGATATTCATTGAAGAATATGGAGCAGACCCTGATTTTATAAATGATATAGCTATGGAACAAAAAGGTTTAGAGTTTTCTGAATATCTTTGTAAAGAATCCTTGGCTCAGCAAGGTGGATATGGCTTAACAAATAAAGGACCTCAACATGATGAAGCTTGGCTTATATTTATGGATATGGTTCACAATCAAATACCAACATTTGAAGATAAAGCTGAAGCATTACATTATTTTCCTATGTTTAGAACATGGTTTGGATTAAACGGATTATGTAAATTACCTTGGAATGATGTTACTCCAGCCAGTAATAAAAAATCAAAAGAGCCTGCTAAAGTTATAGAGCATGTTCAAAATTATGTAGAAGTATTTAATGGTGTTACAGGCAAAGACATTGATTTAGATGAATTAATAAGACAATCAGAAAGAGTATATAACTATCAGAGGATATTTAATATAAGAAGAGGCTATGGTAAGAGAATTAATGATGCTATACCTTATAGATCAATGGGTCCGGTAACAGTAGAAGAATATGAATCAAGAGCAGAAAGATATGATAAACAACTAAAAGAATGGTTAAATTACAATTCTGAAGGTAAGACAATTGATGAAAAGATTAAAGTCATGAGAGAGTATAGAGAGGACCAATATCAAAAACTAATTGATGCTGTATATAAAAGACGAGGATGGACTAATGATGGGGTACCAACGATAGAGAAGCTTAAAGAACTTGGTATGGATTTACCTGAATTAATAGAAGTAGTAGAGCAACATTTAAAATTAGAAAGAAGTCAATAGTTAATTAAAACAAACAAGGCTGTAACAAAACAAAAATATTATTTGGTTTTGTCACAGCCTTTCTCCTTAAATCTTATATATGGAAATATTCATATAATAATTAAATAAGATAGGATACTGTAATTAAAAAATTGTTAGCATAAAAGGGGGAATAAAGAGTGCTTTATATAAGTGAAAGTGATATTAAAAATTCAATATCATTTAATGAACTAATGGATTCAATAGAGCAAGCTTATGTAGTTTATGAGGAGAAAAACTATAAAATGCCTGATCGAATACATATAAATAATAGTAATGATACTTTATTATACATGCCTTGTTTCACCAATCAAGTTTTTGGTACTAAAATATTAACTGTATTTCCTAATAATACAGAATTCGACGAACCTGTTATACAAGGATTAATGCTGCTAAATGATATTAATACAGGTAAACCATTATGTATTATTAACGGTGCTAGTTTAACTGCTTATAGGACAGGTGCTGTAGGTGGAGTAGGGATAAGGCATACAACACAAAAAGATATTAATAGTGTTGGTTTAATTGGAACAGGAGTACAAGGATTTTATCAGATATTATTTGCCTCTACAGTTAGAAATGTTAAAAAAGTATCTATATTTGATATATCAAAGGATAAATTAAAAGCATTTAAAGTAAAACTACAAAAATATTTACCAGATGTTAAAATTAATATTGCTGACAGTGCAGTCGATTTATTAAATCAAAGTCAAGTTGTTATAACATGTACGACAGCTAATGAACCAGTACTACCTAATGAAAAAGAATTACTCCAAAATAAACATTATATAGGTATAGGATCATATAAGCCAAATATGAGAGAATATCCAAAAGAGCTTTTTAATATGCTAGATGAAATGTATATAGATACTGATTATGCGAAAGAAGAGTCAGGAGATATAATTACACCAATAAAAGAGGGATGGATAAAAGAAGAACAAATTAGAACATTTGGTTATTATATTAAAAACAAAAAATCTGCTGTAAAGAATACAACACTATATAAATCAGTAGGCATGGCTTTATTTGATATTGTCGTAGCACAGCAGATTTACAATAAAGTTAAAGAGAAAGGGCTAGGTCAAAAAATAGAGTTGTAAAAAGGGGAGTAAAAATATGATAAACTTTACAAGGATGATAACAGCTATAGATGCTCATACAGCTGGTGAGCCACTAAGAATAATAACCTCTGGTTTACCTCCTATTAAAGGTAATACTATTTTAGAAAAACGAAAGTTTATGCTTAAGAACTATGATGACATTAGAAAGATGCTTATGTTGGAACCAAGAGGACATAGTGGAATGTATGGATGTATAATTACACCACCAGTAACATCAGATGGTGATTTTGGAGTTTTATTCACACACAATGAAGGATTAAGTACAATGTGTGGTCATGGGATAATAGCAGTTACTAAGGTAGCAATTGAGGTTGGAATGTTGAAATGTACTGAAGGGATTAATGTAGTAAAGATAGATTCACCTGCTGGCAGGATTGTAGCATATGCCAATATACAAAACGATAAAGTTCAAAAAATTAGTTTTGAAAATGTACCTTCATTTGTTTATGCAGAGAATATTAAAGTGAATGTAGAAGGTATAGGTGAGGTTACAGCAGACATAGCTTACGGCGGAGCTTTTTATGTATATATAGATGCACAAAAAATAGGCTTAACAGTAGATCCTAAACATATAGAAAAACTAGTAAAGATAGGTATGGAAATAAAATATAAGGTAATGGATGCAATGGATGTAGTACATCCGATAGAAAGAGGAATAAAGGGTATCTATGGAACTATAATAACTGGACCATTAAACATAAAAGGTGATACAATAGAATCAAATAATGTATGTATTTTTGCAGATGGTCAAATAGATAGATCACCTACAGGAACTGGAACTGCAGGTAGAGTTGCTTTACTTTATAAAAAAGGTGTTATGAAAAAAGGAATGACACTAATTAATAAAAGTATAATAGATACAATTTTTGAAGGTAAAATAAATGATTTTACTAGTATATCAAATTTAGATGCAGTGATACCTGAGGTTTCTGGAAATGCATTTATTACTGGTTTTAATCAATTAGTATTAGATCCGGATGACCCAATACCAGAGGGTTTTAGGATTATAGGAGGGTAAATATGAATCAAAAATATTTAAAAAAACTTACTGATTTGATGTCAGATAACAATGTTGAAGCTATGCTAGTAGCACCATCAGAAGATATGTCATTTTTATTAGGTTTTTCTCCACATATGGATGAAAGGTTTCAAGCATTTTTCTTATTAAAAGATGGCAGATATTTTTATGTAGTACCGAAATTAAATTTTGAAGAAATGCAAAAAGTACTTGGAAAAGATACAGCAATTTATCAATGGGATGATGGAGAAGGTTTTTTATGTAAAGTAAAAAAAGCTTTTGAAGAATTCGACTTAATAGGTAAGACTATAGGCGTTAACAAAAGTGCAAGAGCTGTGAATATGCTAGATATGAAAGAAACTATGGATATTAAATTTGTTAATGGTAATCACATATTAGAAGAACTTAGAATAATAAAAAGTGATGATGAAATAGAAAAATTAAGAATAGCTGCTAAAATGGCTGATGATGTTTTTGCTGATATAATTAAATTTATTAAACCAGGTATGACAGAAGATAATATTAGAGAAAAAATGGAAGAGTTATTTTTAGAAAAAGGAGCAGAAGGATTATCTTTTGATACAATAATTGCATCAGGTCCAAATAGCTCAAAACCACATTACAATGAATATTCAAGAGTTATACAGGAAAAAGATATTATAATTATAGATTTTGGGTGTATTTACAAAGGTTTTTGCTCAGATACAACAAGAACCGTATTTGTAGGAGGTATGACTGAAAAAGAAAAAGAAGTATACAATACAGTACTTGAAGCGAATTTAGCTGGTGAAAAACAAGCAAAATCTGATGTTAGCGCACAAAGTGTAGATAAAGCAGCAAGAGATGTGATAGAGAAAGCTGGTTATGGTGAATATTTCATAACTAGAACAGGTCATGGTATAGGATCTAGTGTACATGAAGCTCCTTACATAAGAAGCGGAAATGAACAAATTTTAAGAGAAGGAATGGCTTTTAGTGTAGAACCGGGTATCTATATTCCAAACGAATTTGGTGTAAGAATAGAAGATATAGTTGTAGTTACAGAAAATGGAGTAGAAGTATTAAATAAGTCTCAAAAAACACCAGTTATAATATAATTAACACAAAAGCTACGGATAAAAAGCCGTAGCTTTTCAATATAAATCACGAGAATTAAGGGACGATTTTTTTGCTGATTTCAATTTGATTTTTAAATCTTGTAATATCGGTTTGCTACAAGGAGCTATATTTTTTGGTAAACTATCAAAATTAAAGAATTTCAATTCCGAACCCTCTATACCATCAGCTTTCATTTCTCCTTCGAAATTTTTAGTTATGTAAACTACATTAGTAAAATACACTTCATTACCATCAGGATAAATACAATGTTGTTCTTTTCCAGAATAAACATTAAACAATTTAATATCTTCAACAATAAGATTTGTTTCCTCATATACTTCTCTTTTTGCCCCTGCTTCCAAATTTTCTCCTAATCCAAGACCACCACCTGGTATACTCCATGATCCATCATCTGTCCTATGTTGAAGTAGTATTCTATTTTTTTTATCGAGTATTATGACTCCTGCACTACTGATGTTTAATGGTATTTTTCCGACTAGTTTTCTTAAATTCCAATAATAATTATCAGACATGTTGTTACCTCCTCAGTATTCTATAATTAAATATTACTACATATGACATTTAATGACAAGCCCTGTTTAGTTAGCTTTGTGGCGAATAAAGAGATTCGACAAGAGGATTATCTAAAAGAATGTAGAATATATAAATATTATACTAATAGTAGTTAGCGGGCTACAAAGTGTGAGTCGCTTACTCAGACGAAGCAATGAGTCTGAGATACATCTATAATCCAATTTAATTCGAAGGCATGTCGAGTTGACATGTATGATATTTAATGGATATCTTATAACAACGGAAGTAATTACGTAGTAATTGCAACACACTGTTTCAACGAGGCGGGAGATATACACACCGCCTGTTAAATCTAATCGGTACCCGCCACCTATAGAGGTTGGGGGATATCTTGCGCCTTGTTATAATCAGAAGGATATTATTAATGAATCTCCTATCATAATTTTCTATGAATAATCTAAGTTTAAGTATATTTCAAGAATGTAGTAATAAAGTTTAGCTTGACCGAACAGGTATAATTGATGGAGGAAGAAAAATGGATGAATTTGATTGTATAAACTATAAGATAGACGATTTTGAAAATGAAATAAATGGTGGAAAGCATATTATAGAAGAAAAAATTAATAAGACTATAATAGCTAGAAATAATGAAATAGAATCTATTAAAAAGCATTTTGACCGTGTTCTAGAAGGTGGCGGGTGGATATCGATCATTACTGGTGTGCCAGGTATTGGAAAAACTTTTTTAGTAGAGCATGTAATAAAGGAGCTGGCAAGCAGCAACGTAACCTATGTATACGGTAAATTTAGACAGCATGACAAAAAGCCCTTTAGTGCCATTTCAGAAATTATAGAGCAAATGGTAAAACATCTTTTGACCCTACCATATGAACAATTGAAGAACATAAAAAATGCTTTAAAAAAATCCTTGAATTCTGACATAGAAATAATAACATCAATATGTCCATATGCACGAAAGCTTTTAGATCATCACAAAACTATTAATATGAATAATTATGAAAAACTAAAATACAGAGTAAAAAAAGCCATTTATCAGTTTTTGTTGGCTGTTTCAGAATCGCTATTCCCACTGATTATGTTTATAGATGATTTGCAATGGGCGGATACACCCTCTTTAGAAGTGCTTCAGCCTATATGCAAGGATAATGAACTGTTAAACTTACTCCTTATACTTGCATATCGGGATAATGAAGAAAGAAGTATTAAAAAAGTGGAATGCATTACTGAAATACCACAGATTAAAAATGACCATATTCCTATACAATTACAGGAACTAACGGCTTTAGATATAAAGGATTATCTGCAATTAATCTTTGGAGTAAATATTGAAAACCTAGATTATTTAGCAAGAATTATATATGGTTTAACACTTGGAAATCCTTTTTACATAAAGGAAATTCTTAATGTATTTATTGGGGAAAAAATACTCTCATATTCTCCTAAAAGAAAACAATGGGTAGTAGAAATTAATCTGATAAATAGTTTAAATTTGCCCAAGGATATAGAGCAGATTATAACAAATAAAATGAACAAACTAAAGAGTGAGGATAAATCACTCCTTGAGCTGATAGCATGTTTTGATGGCAAAGTAGAATATAAGCTATTAAAAAAAATAATAAATACAGAGGATACCTTATTAAATAAACAGTTACATAGATTATGTAAAGCTGCTTTTCTTGTAAAAACAGTAGAAGAATATCAGACAGAGGGAACCTTAAGCTATGGTTTTGTGCATGATATTATATTAGAACTGGTGTATAAAAAAATTGACTCTGAAAAAAGAGCAAAGCTTCATTATAATATTGCTAAAAAACTTACAGACAACGTAGACGAAACATTTAAAAAAAACAATAGACTTTTCATAGCATCTCAATTATTACGCAGTGACTATCAGATGTTGACACAAGAAAACACAGAAATGTGGATTTATGAGCTATACTATGCAGGTATGGAGGCAAAACAAACAATTGCTATAGAACAAGCCCTAAAAATATTTGAGTGCTGTGTACACTTACTTCCCTATTGCGAATTTAAAGATAAGCATGATTTAGAGATGAGAATTAATCTAGAATTAGGAGAGTGTGAATATATCTGTGAAAGATACCAAGAAGCAAAAAAAAGATTTGAATTACTCATTGACAAATACAATACAGCAGAAAATATGATAACCATAAAAAGAAAATATATGAACCTTTATTCTTATAACGGTAATTCCGAAAAGGTAATAGAGTTAGGTATTGAGGTATTAAATCAATTAAACTTTAAATTCAATACAAAACATCTTGTTACTGATTTTATAAAAGGAAAATTGTTATTTTCCAATAATAAGATAGAGAAGCTTAAAAATGCACCTATGATTAAAGATAAAAGACTAATGATTATCTTAGAAACCTTAACCAAAATGATTCCTGCTGCTAATATTGTCAATGATAAGATATTTGGACTGACTCTCATGAAAATAGGTATTCTTTCTGCAAAATATGGTAATTCGCCTTATTCACCCATTGGATATACTGCCTATAGTTATGTTGCTAACAATATATGGAAAGATCATAAAAAAGGAGAAAGACTAAAGGACATTGCATTAGATTTGCTTGAAGATACAGATAATCTATATACAAAACCAATTGTATATTCTCTTATAGGAACTTTTATAGATCATTGGTCAAATTCTATGGAAAAATCCATAAAATATCTGGAAAATTCCATTGAAGAAGGGATAAAGATAGGCGAATTTATATATAGTGGTTATGCTATTATTTCCATTATTTATGCAAAGTACGTCATGGGAGTACCATTAAAGGAAATAATCAACTATGCTAACGTCCAAGTAAAAAAATTACAGAGGATGGGAGATGACATCGTATTATTTATAGATCAACTTTTTAATCGTCATATTCATTATCTTGAAGTAGGGGTACTCACAAAAGAAGATTATCAAATAGAAAAGGAGATAGAACTATTAAATAATAATAAAAGCCTAGCGTATTACGCCTTCATGCTCCAAAGGTTATACCTAGAAGGAGAAATTGAAAAAGCTTACGAATTGGTAGAAAATATTACACCAAGCATAGGTTTATTAAAAGGACATATCATGTATATAGACTTGCTTTTTTATTGTATACTCACAAGACTTGCTGAGCATAAAGCTTTACAAGTAGCAGAAAAGAGGAAAAATAAAACACTAATAAAGAAACAAATGAAGGAGCTAAAATATTGGGTTGATATTTATAAGGAAAACCATTATACAAGATATTTACTAGCCAAGGCTGAATACACAAAGATTTTTGAAAAGGAGAAGCCTTTAGAGAAACTATATAATGAAGCAATTAGCTTTGCAGAAAACAGAGGTCAATTGCAACTAGCAGCCATAGGTAATCTTTTGGCAGCAAGGCATTATGAGTACAACAAAAGGCTTTCAAGATTTTATGCAAAAGAGGCTGCAAGTTTTTTTGAAAAGTGGGGAGCTATATATATTGTGAACTTAATTGAAAAGAACTTTGGACTAGAAAATAACATAAAACTGCTTACAGAAGAAAAAAATCTTCAGCTAAAAAATAAAATGACCGAAGAGATAACAGTAGATGAAGAAATAAACAAAAACATATTGTATCATTTAAATCAAATTGAAAACATGGAAGAGAAACAAGGGTTCATATATATGCTAGATGTTCTTATTCAGATTAATAATGCAGATTATGGCGCTGTTTTATTTGAAAAAGTTGATGAAATGTATCTACAATATGAAAAGAAAAACAATGAAAATGTAAAGGTTCATAAAGAGCCTATATATATGAAACATGTAAGTTATCTATCTCGGAAAGTAATTCGATACGTAGCGAGAACAGGAGAAGAAGTAATTTTAAACAAGAAACCCGATAAAGGTATATTTACAAAGGATATATATATAATGGATAAAGATGAAATATCTATTGTTTGTATTCCAATCAACTATTTAGGGGTATTTGTGGGGATTATTTATTTAGAAAGAGTGAGTAGAGAGGGTTTTGATGAAAATATTTCTGGGGTTATTAAAAGTGTAATTCCTTCACTTATATCAAAGATAACAAAAATAAAGGATGTGAATCTTCACAGTATATTAAATCCTGGGAAAGCTTCATCACCTTTAACTGATAGAGAATTAGAAGTATTAAAATTAGTTGCAGAGGGAATGTCAAACTCTGCTATAAGTAAAAAGTTATTTATTACCCTTGGAACTGTAAAAAGTCATTTGAGCAACATATATAGTAAATTGGAAGTGGATAGTCGTATAAAAGCAGTTATAAAAGCAAAAGAACTTAATATTATTAAAATATAAAATAGCATCTTGAAAACCTGCAAAATAGCAGGATTTTTCATATTTTGCAAAATATAACTTTTGACAGATGTAAAATCTTACACAATCTATATAATGAAGCAATAAATAATTATGCTTATAGTACATGTGAAAGGAGGTAGAAATTATATGAATCAAATGTTAGGGGAGATAAAACTCTTACCCTATTATGATATACCTGAGGGTTGGCTTAGGTGCAGTGGGCAAGCATTGCATAAAAATAAATATCCTAAACTTTATATGCTGATTGGTACTAAATTTGGAAAGGAAGGAGACCTCCAATTTAAATTACCGGATTTAATAGAAACTGCACCCAAAGGTCTGACCTATTGCATTGCCACGGAAGGTAAGCTACCTAAAATTCACTCTTAAAATGAGGCTAAGGAAATAATAGAAATTCTACTGGAAGATATAGATAAAGAAAAAGTTGATATCGACAAGTTAAGTATCTATGTATTTAACGAAGAAACTAAAGAGTGGGAATATGTAAAGAGTAAAGTAGTAGGAAACAAATTAGTATTTGAAGCACCACACTTGAGTATATATGCGGTGATGGAACATAACAAGACATTCAAAGACATACAAGGACACTGGGCAAAAGAAGAAATAGAAATAATGGTAGCAAAACACATAGCAAAAGGAAAAGTCAAAGATAACTTTGCACCAAATGACATAATAAGCAGAGCAGAATTTACAGACTTGATAGTTAGAGTATTAGGATTAGAGGGCTCAGAGAATAATGAATATGCTCCAGAAAAGGCGATAACAAGTGATAACAATGATGGAAATAAGATATGCTCTGGATAATGGCTTAGTAAATGGTTTTAAAGATAATATACTAAGACCAAAGGACAATGCTACAAGGGCAGAGGCAGTGGTAATGATTATGAGGTTGATAAAGTAGTAGGATTTACCCTGTCCCTTTGCTTTCTTATTAAAATATGAAAATAAAGAAAAATAGTCCAAAAACCTGCAAAATCAGCAGGTTTTTCTCTTTCTAAAACATATTTCAGATTTTTTATAGAAAATATAACTTTTGGCAGATGTAAATTACTATACAATTTATATAATGAAATTGGAAACAATTATGATTTTAGACTGTATATAGATAAACAAAACTGAAATTAGATATATTTAGAAGTTGATTTTTTCAAAAAGGAGGTAAAAATTACATGAATCAAATGCTAGGGGATATAAAATTGATTCCCTATGATGATGTACCAGTGGGATGGCTTAGGTGCAGTGGGCAAGCTTTATATATAAACGAATATCCTAAGCTTTACATGCTCATAGGTACAAAATTTGGAAAAAAAGGTAAATTTCAATTTAGATTGCCTGATTTAACAAAAGATGAACCTGAGGGACAGACTTATTGTATTGCGACGGAAGGTAAGGTACCCGAAATTCATGGTAAAAATATGGTTTCTAAAGACCAAATATAATACATGAAAATCTTAAACCTATAATCTAAGAAGTTACAGATACTTTGAAATACTATACAGTAGAAGGAATTAAATGAAAATATTAATCCCC